>NZ_JBQCXF010000535.1:0-2007 GCF_051956635.1 Neisseria sp. P0022.S010
GGGTTGCGCCCGATACGGGCAGGGCGGTGGTTCAAGTCGAAGCTGCCGAAGCCGCGGATTTCGATACGTTGTCCACGAGCCAGTGAGCGGGTCATGGTATCAACCAAGACTTTTACACTGTATTCGACATCTTTAGCCAGTAGTTGGTTGCCATTTTTTTCGGCAAACACTTCTGCGAGGCGAACCATCAATTCAGACTTCGTCATGTCTGCAACCTTATTCTTGGTCGCCGGACAGTTTGGCTTTCAGCAAGTCGCCCAAGCTGGTAGTACCGGCATTGGCAGTTGCAGCGGCGTTAACTGAATTCAGCGCTTCGCGGTTTTCTTTAGCGTCTTTCGCTTTAACAGACAGACGGATGCTGCGGTTTTTGCGGTCAACGGTAACGATAACGGCTTCAACTTCGTCGCCTTCTTTCAGTTTGGTAGTCAGGTCTTCAACGCGGTCAGCGGCGAATTCAGAAGCAGGCAGATAGCCTTCAACTTCTTCAGACAGAGCAATTACGGCACCTTTGGCGTCAACAGATTTCACAGAACCTTTAACCAAAGAACCTTTGTCGTTTACGCTGATGAAGTTGCCGAACGGATCACCTTCAAGTTGTTTGATACCCAAAGAGATGCGTTCTTTTTCAACGTCGATGGCCAATACAACGGCTTCAACTTCTTCGCCTTTTTTGTATTTGCGTACAGCTTCTTCGCCGGCTTCAGTCCAAGACAGGTCGGACAAGTGAACCAGGCCGTCGATACCGCCAGGCAGACCTACGAATACGCCGAAGTCAGTGATGGATTTAACTGCGCCGGAGATTTTGTCGCCTTTGTTGTGGTTGGCGGCAAATTCTTCCCAAGGGTTAGCTTGGCATTGTTTCATACCCAAAGAGATACGGCGGCGGTCTTCGTCGATTTCCAGGATCATGACTTCAACTTCGTCACCCAGTTGAACAACTTTGCTTGGGTGTACGTTTTTGTTGGTCCAATCCATTTCGGAAACGTGTACCAAACCTTCGATGCCTTGTTCGATTTCAACGAACGCACCGTAATCAGTCAGGTTGGATACTTTACCGAACAGGCGGGTACCTTGTGGGTAACGACGGGTCAGACCGCTCCAAGGATCTTCGCCCAATTGTTTCATACCCAAAGAAACGCGTTGTTTGTCTTGGTCGAATTTCAGGACTTTGGCTTCAACTTCTTGACCGACTTCCAGAACTTCGCTCGGGTGTTTCACACGGCGCCATGCCAAGTCGGTGATGTGCAACAGACCGTCGATGCCGCCCAAGTCAACGAATGCACCGTAATCGGTGATGTTTTTAACGATACCTTTGATAACTGAACCTTCTTGCAGGTTTTCCAGCAAGGCTTTGCGTTCTTCGCCCAAAGTAGCTTCCAGAACAGCGCGGCGGGACACAACAACGTTGTTGCGTTTTTTGTCCAGTTTGATCACTTTGAATTCAATTTCTTTGCCTTCGAAGTGAGAAGTGTCTTTAACGGGACGTACGTCAACCAAAGAACCCGGCAGGAATGCGCGGATGCTGTTGATCATAACGGTCAGACCGCCTTTGACTTTGCCATTGATAACGCCGGACAGGATGTCGCCGTTTTCCATCGCTTCTTCCAAAGCGATCCAGTCGGCAGCGCGTTTGGCTTTTTCGCGGGACAGTTTGGTTTCGCCGAAGCCGTTTTCAACAGATTCGATGGTAACGGTAACGAAATCGCCAACTTTAACTTCAATCTCGCCCTGAGCGTTTTTGAATTCAGCAACATCAATCAGAGATTCTGATTTCAGACCTGCGTTAACGGTAACGAAGTTTTGATCGATGCCGACTACTTCGGCAGTAATCACTTCACCTGGGTTCATCTCTTGCAGGGTAAAGCTTTCTTCCAGCAGCTGGGCAAAATTTTCCATAGTCATATATACTCTTTTCGGTACACCGCCAAGGGGTGCGGGTTAGGTTTGAAATGACCTGCCGTCCTTGGCGCGGCAGGTTGGGAAATGTTTTCAGACGGCCTTGTTATA
>NZ_JBQCXF010000536.1:0-1998 GCF_051956635.1 Neisseria sp. P0022.S010
CACCGCGCAGGCTGTCTTCACGGGAAAGCTCCAAGCCCTCCTGACCTTTGCCGTCGATATTGGTAAAACCGATAACGTGCGCAAACAGATTGCCCATCGGGTAATGGCGTTTCAATTCTTTTTGGAATGCGATGCCTTTAATGCCCAATGCTTTGATTTCTTCTGCTTTCTCGTAGCTGAGTTGACGTTTCAGGTAGATAAAGCCTTTGTCTTTTTTAGACAATTTATTTTTCAAAACTTCAACAGGCACATCGGCAAAGGCCGACAGTTTTTCTAATTGTTCTGCAGTCGGCATTTCTTCCATACCGGAAGGCATGGCATACAATGATTCGGTAGGCGCACTCAAAGCCAATGTGGCGCCATTGCGGTCGGTAATCATACCGCGTGATGCCGGCAGCGGAAGCGTACGCACAAAACGTTGGTCGCCCTGATTTTTCAAAAACTCATGCTGACTGGTTTGCAGATAAACCCCGCGTACCAACAGACCGGTAAATGCCAGCGCAACAGCGCCCAGCACCAAACCGATTCGCCCGTTACTTGTCAGCGGCTTTTTCGTTTTTGTTGTTCCAGACAGCATTTGAGGTTTATATTCGTTCTTAATTAACATGTTGAACTTCTCATGACTTAGCTGCTCAGTGAGCCATCAAATCCCGTAAATCTTGCACTAATGCAAGGCTCTATATTCTTATTTTTTGCGTTCCAGCATAGCCGTATTATGCGCACCCGGTGGAAGCAGATGTTGCTTTTCGGCCGCCACTTTAATCAACTTGTGGTTTGCCAGCCTAGCCTGCTCCAATTTCAAGCGCGCGTAATCCTGTTCCAACTGAATTTCCCGTTTTTGTGCCTTATCCAACTCGATAAAATGCAAACGGGACTGGTTTTGCTTAAACACTACGGCAAAGGCTGAGACCGTCACCAAAACCAGTAATAAAATATTCAACTTACCCATCTCAAACTTTCAGACGGCCTGTCAACAGGACTATCTCTTACGACAGCGTTCAGACGCCATCCCCTACTCAATAACCGAAAATTCGCCACTGCTTCGCTCCGCCACACGCAAAACTGCACTACGCGCACGTGGATTGGCTTCAGTCTCTGTCGAACCCGGTTTGATTGCTTTGCCCACAGCCTTCAAAGGTGGCTGAGGCAAATCCGCTTCCTTGACCACTGCCCAACGGGGCAAAGGCGCATGTTGCGAATATTTTTTAATAAACTGTTTCACAATTCTGTCTTCTAGTGAATGGAACGCAATAACAGCCAAACGTCCACCCTCTTTCAGACGGCCTGCAACCTGCGGCAAGACTGCCTCTACCTCTTCGAGCTCGCGGTTAATAAAGATGCGAACTGCTTGGAAGGTGCGCGTTGCAGGGTCTTGTCCGCGCTCACGAGTACGGACGTTTTGCGCCACAAGCTGCGCCAGCTTGCGGGTTGTATCGATGGGACTCTCCTCGCGTTGCGCAACAATGGCGCGCGCAATCTGGCGACTAAACCGCTCTTCACCATAATTCTTAATTACCTCGTGTAAATCCTGTTCGGATGCGGTTGCAATCCATTCTGCCGCAGACATCCCGCGAGTCGGATCCATCCGCATATCCAACGGCGCATCAAAGCGGAAACTGAATCCGCGGCTGCCATCGTCAATTTGCGGCGACGAAATCCCCAAATCAAAAAGCGCACCGTCAATCTTATCGATACCCAATTCATCCAAGGCCGTCTGAAATGTTTCAAAACCATTGTGTACGACACTGACACGTTTATCTTGCGCCGCCAGCTCATTGGCTACCGCAATCGCCTCGGGGTCTTTATCAAAAACGACCAAACGCCCCTGCTCACCCAAACGCGACAAAATCAACCGGGAATGCCCTCCCCTACCGAACGTACCGTCCACATAAATCCCGTCTTCACGGATTGCCAACGCATCCACCGCCTCATGCAACAAGACAGTAACATGCTGATAATTTTCAACTTTACTCACAATTGCAAATCCGTTTGACTCAA
>NZ_JBQCXF010000537.1:0-1998 GCF_051956635.1 Neisseria sp. P0022.S010
TGATTGCTTGGGTTTATGAGTGATTAAAACAAATCAAAAGGCCGTCTGAAATATAGGGGCGAAATGTTTGCCTTATCCTATTTCAACGTCAGCCGCGTAGAGAAGATAACAAATCATCGTAGGATTGATGCAGCGCAGGCTGATAAAGATTCAAATAATAAATAGATTGGAATTGAAATGAAAAAGTTACTTGTTGTATTGCTAGGACTGGCAAGTCTTAATGTTTATGCCAACGGCTGCGGCGGTGAATACCAACCTGCAACTGGAACTTGTCGTATTATCGACAGCTCGGGCCGACAAATTCTATATAACGTTGGCAGACCACAATCTTCTAATAGTGGTTATTCCCAAAACCAACCAAGGGTTGTCAATATCGAAGTCCCTTCAAAATATGGTGCGTGGGCTACTAATAGTAAAACTGGAGTCTCTGGTGGTGCAATTAATATGGATTCACTTGCAGCCGCTAAAAAACAAGCTATTAAGACTTGTGAACAAGGAGGGCGTAACGCTCCATGTAAAGTAGTGGCATGGGCAAGAAATGGTTGTATTGCTGTTGCTCAAGGTAAGTCTGGTAAAAAATGGACTGTCTTTCCCAGCATACAAGACCCTGGTCTCGCAGAGGCTGATGCATTAAGAAAATGTCAGGAATCTGGTAGTTCTCAATGCTCTATCGTTGCAAACGAAGGTTGCTCACTTCCTAAATTCTAATAGACAAAAGGCTGTCTTTATTCAGACGGCCTTTTCAATCATGGCAAGCCAATGCCGAAATTTAATTTCCATACAAAACAATATATTACATCAAAATCCCTTATTTTTTCAATTTTGCTATTGATAATAGTTATTATTAGCGTATAATCAAAACCACTCGGAAGACGTCCTAATCCGAGCCATTAAACGACAGATTTTATCCCCCTCTTTCCCATTATCTCTTGATACTCGGAGTGCGCATATACGAAACATACCTGTTCCCCTTTATATCAGATACTCAAAACCGAAAAACACGAAACCCACTGCCGATACAGTGGGTTTCGTGTTTTGTGGTGTTCGGTTTATCAGGCTTTGCCGGCTGCTTATCAGGCCGTCTGAAACCGAATAGACCTGATTATCGGCAGGTTTTCATGTTCAATTTGCCATAACGGCCGACAATGTTTCTGATGTCTTGGGCATCGCGCTCGTCGACCGCCATAAAGACCACGGTCATGCGCGCCACGCTCAAACCGGTATCGGGTGCGCTTCTGTCTTCCTGTTCGACAATGCGCGCACCGCCGAAACCTGCGCTGGACAAGCGTGAAATCAAAACTTGGGCGGAAGAGCGGCTGCGTGTTACGTCAATGCTGATTTCGCCATTGTGAATGCTGCCGCTAAAGCCGCGGCTGCCCAAGGCATCAAGCTGGGCGGAAGTGTCGCCGTCGGCAGGCAAGACCACGCGGAAGGTTTTGGAAGAAGTCTCGCCAGCGGATGCGCCGTTGCGTTTTTCGATACTGCGGCTGGCCGCATGAGGCCATTTGCCCAACAAGCCTTTGATGCGGTGGTAATCGTCTTCATCCATCACCACGGTGGCGCTGCTGGTACACAAGCGTTCCACGCCGGCCGCGCCCATCTCTTCTTCAGCGGCGCGACGCTCTTGCGCCTCTTTCTCGCGGCGCATTTTTTCTTTTTTCTCTTTCAACTGCTGCGCTTCTTGCTTTTTACGCAAGGCTTCCGCTTCTTCGGATTCAGGTTCGGCCATAATCAGGCCGTCTGATTCGACCACCACCCAATCGGGTTGCGATGCCTGCTGAGGCTCGGCCTTGGGCGCGTCCAAAGAAGACGGGCGCAATAATTCGTGCGTGCCGCCTTCCAAAGCAGATTCGGGTTTGGCGGTTTTATGTTGTGTCCGATAGGCAACCATGCTGCCAAAAACAATGATGTTGAGTGCGACCAAGACCGCAAACAGCCATTTCATGATGCGTTTTCCTTTTTATTGTCCGTTGCGATGGGCAATCCAATGCAAGAGCC
>NZ_JBQCXF010000538.1:0-1993 GCF_051956635.1 Neisseria sp. P0022.S010
CATATATCAACCGCATTCGGTAGTGATACAATGACGACTTGTCTGAACTACCGGAAACACCCGTCATGAGTACCTACGCACTGGCACACATCATCCACGTTTATTGCGCGATTGCCTTTGTCGGCGGCGTATTTTTCGAAATGCTGGTTCTCTCCGTTTTGCACACCGGCCGCGTTTCGCGTGAATCGCGCCGCGAAGTCGAACGTGCCATGTCCCATCGTGCCGTCCGCGTGATGCCGATTGTCGTCATCACCCTTTTTATCAGCGGCATCGTCATGGTGTACAACCGTTATCTGCCAACGCTGCACCATCCTCTCGACAGCGCCTTCAGCATTATGTTGAGCATCAAAATCCTGTTGGCAGTAAGCGTTTTGGTGCATTTTGCCATCGCTGTTGTCAAAATGGCCCGACACACCCTCACCGTCGGCT
The DNA here is from genome assembly GCF_051956635.1 of Neisseria sp. P0022.S010. NCBI lineage: Bacteria > Pseudomonadati > Pseudomonadota > Betaproteobacteria > Neisseriales > Neisseriaceae > Neisseria > Neisseria sp. P0022.S010. The sequence continues at coordinate 430 of NZ_JBQCXF010000538.1, forward strand.
GGTCGAAATACATACACGCCGTTGTATTCAGCCATATGCTGTTTATCGTCTTTTTTGCCAAGGCGATGTTCTACCTGTCTTGGTAAACCTTACCCATACCCCACACACAAGGATTTTTTATGACCCAATACCCGTCCGTCGGCTCGCCGATGTTTTACGGCATCTTCTTTATCGCCGTCTTAATCATGATCGCCATCGATATGGTATCGCTGAAAAAAAACGGCGCCCACAAAGTCAGCATCAAAGAAGCCCTAGCTTGGAGCGGCATTTGGGTGGCCGTATCCTGCGCATTTGCAGGCTGGCTCTATTTTGAACTGGCGGACAACCCGACTTACGGGGCCGTTGTCGCCAAAGAAAAAGTCCTCGAATTCTTCACCGGCTATGTACTCGAAAAATCCCTTGCCGTCGATAACATATTCGTTTTCCTGATGATTTTCGGCTACTTCAAAGTCGAACCCAAATTCCAACACCGCGTCTTGCTCTATGGCGTATTCGGTGCCATCGTCCTGCGCGCCATCATGATCTTCATCGGCGCCGCCTTGGTACAACAATTTGAATGGATTTTGTACCTCTTCGGCGCGTTCCTCTTATACACCGGCATTCATATGATGAAGCCCGAAGCCGAAGCTGAAGAAGACCTTTCCCAAAACAAGATCCTGACCCTACTCAAAAAAGTCATCCCGACCAGCCAACAGTTTGACGGTGAAAAATTCTTTACCATCGAAAACGGCAAACGCATCGCTACGCCGCTTTTACTGGTATTAATTATGATCGAATTGAGCGACGTCATCTTCGCCGTGGACAGCATCCCCGCTATTTTTGCCGTAACCACCGACCCTTTCATCGTCCTCACTTCCAACATTTTTGCCATCTTGGGACTGCGTGCCATGTACTTCTTACTGGCAGACTTTGCCGAACGCTTTATTTTCCTCAAATACGGCTTGGCTTTCGTATTGAGCTTTATCGGTATTAAGATGCTGATTATGCACTGGGTACATATCCCGATTTCCATTTCCCTGTCCGTCGTCTTCGGCGCACTGGGCGCGTCCATCCTGACTTCTTTGGTGTACACGCGTCAGCAAGAGAAAAAATAATCTGCCAATATAAAAAGGCCGTCTGAACATTTCAGACGGCCTTTTCAAATATCAAACACCAGCTTATTTAGCAGCGTCTTTCAATTTGTCGGCAGCTTCTTGAGTCGCATCGGCTGCTTTACCCAAAGCATCTTTAGCCGCATCTTTGGCAGCATCTTTAGCTTCACCCACAGCAGCTTTTGCATCGTCCAAGGCTTTGTCGCTGGCTTCTTTAGCACCATCGATGGCTTTACCGGTAGTTTCTTTAGCATCGGAAATTGCTTTCTCCGCAGTTTCCTTCGCTTCGGCACCGGCTTCTTTAGCGTCAGAAACAGCCTGTTCAGCAGCGCCTTTAGCTTCGGAAGCAGCAGCGTTCACATCAGAAGCAACGGCAGAAGCCGCTTCTTGAGTTTCCTGTTTCGCCTCTTGAGAACAAGCAGCCAAACCAGCCACCATCATCGCAGCAATCAATAATTTTTTCATGTTGTATA
>NZ_JBQCXF010000539.1:0-1992 GCF_051956635.1 Neisseria sp. P0022.S010
CACCGCGCAGGCTGTCTTCACGGGAAAGCTCCAAGCCCTCCTGACCTTTGCCGTCGATATTGGTAAAACCGATAACGTGCGCAAACAGATTGCCCATCGGGTAATGGCGTTTCAATTCTTTTTGGAAGGCGATGCCTTTAATGCCCAATGCCTTGATTTCTTCCGCTTTTTCGTAGCTGAGCTGACGCTTCAGATAGATAAAGCCTTTGTCTTTTTTAGACAATTTATTTTTTAACACTTCAACAGGCACATCGGCAATGGCCGACAGTTTCTCCAACTGCTCGTCAGTCGGCATTTCCTCCATACCGGAAGGCATGGCATACAATGATTCGGTAGGCGCACTCAACGCCAATGTAGCACCATTGCGGTCGGTAATCATACCGCGTGATGCAGGCAGCGGAAGCGTGCGCACAAAACGTTGGTCACCCTGATTTTTCAAAAACTCATGCTGACTGGTTTGCAGATAAACCCCGCGCACCAACAGACCGGTAAATGCCAGCGCAACGGCACCCAGCACCAAACCGATACGTCCGTTACTTGTCAGCGGTTTTTTTGTTTTTGTGGTTCCAGACAGCATTTGAGGTTTATATTCGTTCTTAATTAACATGTTGGACTTCTCATGACTTAGCTGCTCAGTGAGCTATTAATTCCCGTAAACACCTTGAAAACAAGGCTATATTCTTATTTTTTGCGTTCCAGCATAGCCGTATTATGCGCACCCGGCGGAAGCAGATGTTGCTTTTCGGCCGCCACTTTAATCAGTTTGTGGTTGGCCAATCTTGCCTGCTCCAGCTTCAAGCGCGCGTAATCCTGTTCCAACTGAATTTCCCGCTTTTGCGCCTTATCCAACTCGATAAAGTGCAAGCGCGACTGGTTTTGCTTAAACACTACGGCAAAGGCCGAAACCGTCACCAAAACCAGTAATAAAATATTCAACTTACCCATTTAAAACTTTCAGACGGCCTGTCAACAGAAACATCCCTTGCGACAATGCCGAAACGCTTCCCTAGTCAACAACCGAAAATTCGCCGCTGCTGCGCTCCGCCACCCGCAAAACCGCACTGCGCGCACGCGGATTGGCTTCAGTCTCTGCCGAACCCGGTTTGATTGCTTTGCCCACAGCCTTCAAAGGCGGCTGAGGCAAATCCGCTTCCTTAACCACTGCCCAACGGGGCAAAGGCACATGTTGCGAATATTTTTTAATAAACTGCTTCACAATTCTGTCTTCCAAAGAATGGAACGCAATGACGGCCAAGCGTCCACCCTCTTTCAGACGGCCTGCAACCTGCGGCAAAACTGCCTCTACCTCTTCGAGCTCGCGGTTAATAAAGATGCGAACTGCTTGGAAGGTGCGCGTTGCAGGGTCTTGTCCGCGCTCGCGAGTACGGACGTTTTGCGCCACAAGCTGCGCCAGCTTGCGGGTTGTATCGATGGGACTTTCCTCCCGTTGCGCAACAATGGCGCGCGCAATCTGGCGACTAAACCGCTCTTCACCATAATTCTTAATGACCTCGTGTAAATCCTGTTCGGATGCGGTTGCAATCCATTCCGCCGCAGACATCCCGCGGGTCGGATCCATCCGCATATCCAACGGCGCATCAAAGCGGAAACTGAATCCGCGGCTGCCATCGTCAATTTGCGGCGACGAAATCCCCAAATCAAAAAGCGCACCGTCAATCTTATCGATGCCCAATTCATCCAAGGCCGTCTGAAATGTTTCAAAACCATTGTGTACGACACGGACACGCTTATCTTGCGCCGCCAGTTCATTGGCTACCGCAATCGCCTCAGGGTCTTTGTCAAAAACAACCAAACGCCCTTGCTCGCCCAAACGCGACAAAATCAGCCGGGAATGCCCTCCCCTGCCGAACGTACCGTCCACATAAATCCCGTCTTCACGGATTGCCAACGCATCCACCGCCTCATGCAACAAGACAGTAACATGCTGATAATTTTCAACTTTACTCACAATTGCAAATCCGTTTGACTCAA
>NZ_JBQCXF010000540.1:0-1988 GCF_051956635.1 Neisseria sp. P0022.S010
GCCTTTATTCCATCAAATAATCAAGCCTGTTTCAATTTTGCATCGGCATCACGCAATGCAGTACGCAGACCTTCCTCGATAACCGGATGGTAGAACGGCATATCCAGCATTTGCGGAATCGTCATCTTCATTTGATGCGCCCAAGCCATCAAGTGTGCCAAATGTTCGGCAGCAGGGCCGACAACTTCCGCACCAATGAAACGGCCGGTCGCTTTCTCAGCATACAAACGCATATGGCCTTTGTTGACCAACATAACGCGGCTGCGGCCTTGATTTCGGAAGGAAACCTCGCCGATGACAAACTCATCAGGCTGATATTTCGCCGTAACTTGCGCGTATTTCAAGCCGATAGTGGCAATTTGCGGACTGGTGAATACCACGCCGATTACGCTACGGCGCAAACCTCCCTCAATATTCGGGAAAATAGCGGCATTGTGACCGGCAATTTTGCCTTGATCGGAAGCTTCATGCAGCAGAGGCAATTGATTGGACGCATCGCCTGCGATAAAGATGTGCGGGATGCTGGTTTGCATGGTCAACGGATCGGCAACAGGTACGCCACGCGCATCTTTTTCGATATTCAGGTTTTCCAAACCGATATTGTCCACGTTCGGACGACGACCGGCGGCAGCCAAAGCATATTCGGCATGGAACACACCTTTTTCGCCATCTTGTTCCCAATGAACTTCAACATTGCCTTCTGCGTCCAATTTGACTTCGGTTTTGGCATCCAAATGCAAAGTCAACTCTTCGCCAAAAACGGTTTTGGCTTCTTCAGCGACAACAGGGTCGGAAATACCGCCAATCGCACCGGCCACGCCAAAAATTTCAACTTTCACGCCCAAACGGTGCAAAGCCTGACCCAACTCTAAGCCGATTACGCCAGGGCCGAATACGGCCACACTCTTAGGCAGGGTATCCCAAGAGAAAACATCATCATTCACAATCAAGCGATCGCCCAAAACTTCCCACTGAGGGAAAATCATAGGGCGCGAACCGGTAGCAATCACAAAACTTTTTGCAGTAATTTGAGTGTGGTCATCGATTTGGACGGTGTGTTCGTCAACAAATTTTGCCGTACCCATAATACGCTTGTCGGCTGGCCACTCTTCTACATCGCTGACCACAAAACCGACAAAACGGTCGCGTTCGGACTTCACGCGGTGCATGACTTCTTCGCCGTTTACCGTTACGCTGTCTTTATCCAAATGCACGCCAAACGGATCGGTATGCAGAGCATGATGGCGCGCTTCTGCAGCCGCAATCAGCAATTTGGACGGCATACAGCCGACACGCGCACAAGTTGTTCCGAATACATTGTTTTCGATCAGGTAAACATTGTCTGTATGAAGCCGGGCATTGCGAAATGCGCCCATACCGGCTGTACCACCACCCAGTACTACCACATCTGCTTGAATTTTTTTCATATTTTATCCTTACTGTCTATATCCAAACCGATATTGCCATCAGGTTATCCGTTTTCAGACGGCCTAAACTTAACAAACTATCAAAATTTAAAAATCAATAGTCAATACCTAAATATCGATTTAAAACAATAATCTCAAATTCTACTTGTAAATATAGAGTTATTCAGAACGCCGATTTGTAAACGTCGTCTGAATAACTCTATATTTGGGTCTTTCAGACGGCCTTTTCAAGCCGTCTCAAGCATACAGGCAATTAGTTTTTAGCCAAGTAAGCTTCCAAGTCTTCGCTGCCGCCGATGTATTTGCCGCCGATGAATACTTGAGGAGCAGTCATCTTACCGGTAATAGCGCGTACGGAAGTAACAGTTGCATCTTTGCCCAATACGATTTCTTCGTAAGACAAGCCTTTGTCTTGCAGAGCTTTTTTAGCTTTGGCACAGAATTGGCAACCAGGTTTGGTGAAGATGGCAACAGACTCTTGAGCTTTCCAGTCAGGAGCAATGTATTTCAACATAGTGTCAGCGTCAGACACTTTGAAAGGATCGCCTGGTTCTTCAGGTT
>NZ_JBQCXF010000541.1:0-1985 GCF_051956635.1 Neisseria sp. P0022.S010
CGTATATGCTGCGTGTGCAGATGAGGCATTATACCGCATTGGTTGGTTAAGGATTTTTAAAAGGCAGACATAGTTTCGCTTCAATCGCATAAAGTTTCAGACGGCCTTTATTTTGTCAGTCAAACAACTCGCCCTGCGCCTGCTCTTTGGTTACGCGTACGTCGGTTTCGCCGTCGGCAAAAGTGATGTGCAGTTTCTGTCCTTGTTTCAACATATCGGCATTGCGGATAACTTGTCCGCGTGTGTTTTTGACGACGGAAAAGCCGCGCTCCAGAATATGTTGCGGCGATACGGCTTCGAGCAATGCGGCTTGGGCGGTCAGGCTTTGACGTCGGTGGACAAGCAGCTGGCGGAAGGAGTGCGACAAGGCCGTCTGAAAGCGGTCGATATTTTGTGTGTAAACGGAAACATTAGGACGGCAATGTTTCAGGGTTTGGGTTTGGCGTTCAAAACGGGCGGTGTGGGCACGGAGGTTTTGCGTCATCGAGTAAGACAGCATTTGCGCCAGCTTGCTGATTGAGGTGCGCTGCTCGTCAAGTTTTTGGCGCGGATGACGGATTTGCCGCGCCAGCCAGTCGAGTTTTTGGCTAGCATCGAAATATCGTTGCTCCAAAACGGTTTTCAGACGGCCTTGCGCTTGGGCGAGGCGGTGTAGCGATTCTTGGCGGTTGGGGCTGACCAGCTCTGCCGCACCGGTCGGTGTCGGTGCGCGCACGTCGGCAACAAAATCGGCGAGCGTGAAATCGGTTTCGTGGCCTACGCCGCTGACGACGGGAATCGCGCAGGCTTCGATGGCGCGTACAACCGGCTCTTCATTAAACGCCCACAAGTCTTCAATGCTGCCGCCGCCACGACAGACAATCAGCACATCACACTCGGCGCGTAACGAAGCGGTTTTAATCGCTTGGGCAATTTGCAACTCGCTGCCTGTGCCTTGAACGGGTGTCGGATAAACGATAACGGGAATTTCGGGCGCGCGGCGGTTTAAGGTGGTCACGACATCGCGCAAAGCCGCCGCCGCCAGGCTGGTGACGATGCCGATACATTGCGGACGGGTGGGTAACGGTTTTTTGCGTTCCGCTGAAAACGCGCCTTCCGCCTGCAACTGCGCTTTCAATCGTTCATAGGCTTCGTAAAGCTGCCCCAAACCTTTGAGCCGCACCTCATTTACGGTAATTTGAAATTCGCCCCGCGCTTCATAAATGCTGATTTTTCCTGATACTTCGATATGGTCGCCTTCTTTCAAAGGCTTTGCCAAGCGCATGGCCGCACCCTTAAACATCGCGCAACGCACCTGCGCGCGGCTGTCTTTGAGCGAGAAATAATAATGTCCGCTGGCGGCACGGGTCAGGTTGGATACTTCACCGGCAATCCACAAGCCTGCGAGATGGTCTTCCAGCAAGGCTTTGGCAAGGGCGTTGAGTTCGGATACGGAAATGGAGGAGGGCGCGAAAAGTTCGGACATTGCGAAACAGGAAAAATTTGGGAAAGCTGAATTATAAGGGTTTTAGAGCGATTCGTTGTATTCGTTTTCATGAAACTTGCGCCCTTTGTTTTAATATTATCAAAGCCGCATGTTCAGACGGCCTTGTCTGGGCGGGCTTGTGTTATATTATCGTTTGATTTTCGCTTCAAAAGCCGTGCGTATGCCCAAACTCCACCAAATTATCGAACGCCATTGGCAATCCCCAAATCCGTTTTTGTCTTTGCTGTTAAAACCATTATCCAAGCTGTTTGCCAAAATTGCGGCAAAACGGCGCGATGATTTTGTTTCAGGCCGTCTGAAAAGCGAAAAATTGCCTGTGCCGGTGGTGGTGGTCGGCAATATCCATGCAGGCGGAACAGGGAAAACGCCGATAGTCGCCGCGCTGGTGTCGGGTTTGCAGGAAAAGGGCGTTAAGGTCGGCATCATCAGCTGAGGTTACGGACGCAAGATTAAGACGGTTCATGTATTGAATACAGCCAGCAGTGCGGCAGATGCAGGT
>NZ_JBQCXF010000542.1:0-1984 GCF_051956635.1 Neisseria sp. P0022.S010
GCGGATTATAGCACAAGCAGGAAAAATGTGGATAGAGTGTTTGTTTTTAAAGAATAATTTTGATTTTGCGCCCGATTCTTATTTTGAAGCTTGGGCCGTCTGAAAAGGATTTGGTGTTAAAATGGCACCGATTTGATTTTCAGACGACCTCTTACGAAAGAATTGACCATGAACCGTAATGAAAGCTTGTTCAACCGCGCCAAAGCCATTATCCCCGGCGGCGTGAACTCTCCTGTGCGCGCATTCGGCAGCGTCGGCGGCGTGCCGCGCTTCATCAAAAAGGCAGAAGGCGCGTATGTTTGGGACGAAAACGGCACGCGTTACACCGACTATGTCGGCTCTTGGGGCCCTGCGATTGTCGGCCATGCCCATCCTGAAGTCATTGAAGCCGTGCGCGAAGCGGCATTGGGCGGTTTGTCGTTTGGTGCGCCAACTGAAGGCGAAATTGTCATTGCCGAAGAAATCGCCAAAATCATGCCGTCTGTCGAGCAGCTGCGCCTTGTCAGCTCCGGTACGGAAGCAACGATGACCGCCATTCGTTTGGCACGCGGTTTTACCGGCCGCGACAAAATCATCAAATTTGAAGGCTGCTACCACGGACATTCCGACAGCCTGTTGGTGAAAGCAGGCAGCGGTCTGCTGACGTTTGGCAATCCTTCTTCCGCCGGTGTGCCTGCCGATTTTACCAAACACACTTTGGTGCTCGAGTACAACAATATCGCCCAACTGGAAGAAGCCTTTGCCCAAAGCGGCAATGACATTGCCTGTGTAATTTTGGAGCCTTTCGTCGGTAATATGAATCTGGTTAGGCCGTCTGAAGCCTTTGTCAAAGCCTTACGCGAATTGACTGAAAAACACGGTGCCGTGTTGATTTACGACGAAGTGATGACCGGCTTCCGCGTGGCGCTGGGCGGCGCGCAATCTTTGCACGGCATCAAACCTGATTTGACCACTATAGGCAAAGTGATTGGCGGCGGTATGCCTTTGGCGGCGTTCGGCGGCCGTAAAGACATTATGGAATGTATTTCCCCGTTGGGTGGCGTGTATCAGGCAGGTACATTGTCCGGCAATCCGATTGCGGTTGCCGCCGGTTTGAAAACGCTGGAAATTATTCAGCGCGAAGGCTTCTATGAAAACCTGACTGCCCTGACCCAACGCCTCGCCAACGGTATTACCGATGCGGCTAAAGCACATGACGTTGAATTTACGGCGGACAGCGTGGGCGGTATGTTTGGTTTGTATTTTGCCAGCCATACGCCGCAAAACTATGCCGATATGGCGCGTTCCAATATCGACGGTTTCAAACATTTCTTCCACGGTATGCTTGACCGTAATGTCGCATTCGGCCCGTCCGCTTACGAAGCCGGTTTTGTTTCCGCCGCGCATACGCCTGAGTTGATTGACGAAACCATTGCTGTGGCACACGAAGTGTTCAAAGAAATGGCAAAATAAAAGCTGAAGCTGCCATGTGAAATGAAAAAAGGCCGTCTGAAAAATATTCAGACGGCCTTTCGCTATGTTAAATAAATGCTTGATTATGCTTCTTCGGCTTTGCTGCGGATAATCAGCAGAGGCAAGTGGCTTTGACGCATTACGGTTTCGGCGAAGCTGCCCATCAAGAGGTGCATCAGGCCGGTGCGGCCGTGTGTGCCGAGTACCAGCAGGTCTGCGCCGTTATTGTCGGCGTAGTCAACCAAGTCTTGCGCCATTTCGCGTGCGCCTTTGTTGGCGACCAACAGGTGTTTCACGATGTTTTCAACGCCGCTTTCACGCGCTGTTTTTTCTGCGAAATCCAAAACTTCGTTACCTTGAGCCACCGCGGCGGCTTCGTAGCTTTCGTGTTGCAGGAATTCAGGCGCCAAAGCCATGTATTCGGCAGGGTTGGCAACGTGAACCAAAGTCAGTTGGGCTTTGTTGAGGCTTGCCAGTTCGGCGGCGTGTTTCAATGCATTGAGGGAGGTCTCGCTACCGTCAACGGCTACAA
>NZ_JBQCXF010000543.1:0-1982 GCF_051956635.1 Neisseria sp. P0022.S010
GAATTTTTTACCAACATGGCGGCGGTTGCCGGAATTGTGTGCATCATAAAAAGGCCGTCTGAAAAAGGAAGCTGTATTTTAACCGATATACCGCTACAATATGTCCTCCTTTTTTCAGACGGCCTGAGTCATGCAGCTTATTCTTGCTCCGATGCAGGGGCTGGTGGACGATGTAATGCGCGACCTGTTGACGCGTATCGGCGGATTTGACGAATGCGTCAGCGAATTTGTCCGCATTACGCACACGGTCCACTCACGCGCCACTTGGCTTAAATATGTTCCCGAAATCGCCCATGCCAACCGCACGACGGCCGGCACGCCCTGTACTGTCCAGCTTTTAGGCAGCGATGCGGAAAACATGGCCGTCAACGCTTTGGAAGCCGTGCGTTTCGGTGCGGACAAAATCGACCTCAACTTCGGCTGCCCCGCGCCGACGGTCAATAAACACAAAGGCGGTGCGGTCTTGCTCAAAGAGCCGGACTTGATTTACCACATCGTCCACACCCTGCGCCAACGCCTGCCGCAACACATTCCGTTGACGGCCAAGATGCGGCTCGGTTATGAAGACAAAAGCCTGGCATTGGAATGCGCTTCCGCGATTGAAAACGGCGGCGCATGCGCGTTAACCGTCCATGCACGCACCAAAGTCGAAGGCTACGAACCGCCGGCACATTGGGAATGGGTGCGCAAAATCCGTGATGCAGTCAATATTCCTGTTACCGCCAACGGCGATGTGTTCAACCTTCAAGACTATCTCGATATTAAAAGCGTCAGCGGCTGCAACAGCGTGATGCTTGGGCGCGGCGCGGTGATTCGTCCCGACTTGGCGCGGCAAATCAAACAATATGAAAACGGCGAAACAGTGAAAGACACCGACTTTGCCGAAGTCTCTTCATGGATAGTCCAATTTTTCGACTTGTGCCTTGCCAAAGAAGCCAGCAACAAATATCCGGTTTCCCGTTTGAAACAATGGCTGGGCATGATGAAAAAAGAGTTTGAACAGGCGCAGGTATTGTTTGACCGCATCCGCGCCATCAAAGAAGCGGATGAAGTGAAACAGATTCTGCTGTCGTTTGAACAAGAGATGCATTCATGATTAAAAAAGGCCGTCTGAATTTCAGACGGCCTTTGATTTCATCACCTACATACATAATCGGCCAACAGTCTGCCTTTTTCCGCACTGGCTGCATTAGCCATGTTTACCTGTCTGGTCTCAGGGCCATTCTTAGATTTCAGGGCTTCGCCATATTTTCTGGCAAATTCTTTATTGGCACTGGTCACCCTTGACTCGGTAGAATCCAACATGAAGCCGTCTTGCTCATATTTGCCTTGCGCAGTAATAATCAAGATATTTTCAGGCGAAGGATAATCCGGAAAATCAATATAGTTGGTAACCAGCTTGTAGGAAACGCCTTTGCCGTGTTTCATATCCTGACAGATGCCATTAGGCGCGGTAAAGACTGCATGGCCGATCCGGCTACGTCCGAAATCGTAAAAATCGATTCTCTTAGCAGCAGCCAACAGTTTTCTATCGTTGCCGTCATTGATATTTAATGACTTGCCGTTTACCAAAAACAGGGTTGGCAACAAGGGGGTGCCATGATAGGCTTCCAAATTATATGCTTCGCCCAACAGCTTGCCCTGACGATACACAGTCAAGACAGGCTTTTTCAGACCATTTTCCGGATTGCCGGTTTGCTTAAAAGAAATCTTCTGAAGTACATTGCCAAATTCATAATAAGGCCGCTACTGCACACCTGTTTTCGTATCCTGCAGGGCGCTCCAGTCACCGCCCGTCGTTTGGGCGCACGCAGTCACAGCAGCAAACAGAATACCCGATAGTAAAACTTTAGAATGTTTCATTCATAAACTCCTTCTTAAGTAAACAAAAGAACGGATGTGTGCCTTTACTGCCCAATTTTATTTCTTTATTAAAATTTTAGAACTATTGTACTAACTTAGCAAGGGATTAAAGAACAGGC
>NZ_JBQCXF010000544.1:0-1980 GCF_051956635.1 Neisseria sp. P0022.S010
GGCCTAAGATACAATCGGCTTTTTTGCTTTGGATTTATGCCATGCTGTATGTGTTTGTTCGTGATATGTGGGATGTTTTGCGTTTGCGCTATCGTTCGCCGGAGACGTATTTGTATTCGCCTTTGGTAATGGCGGCGGTGTTGTTGCTGTTGGGTGTGGTAAACGCGGCCAGCATGTCGCCTTTGTTGGGCAGTGGCGCGGCGGCAGTGTGCCTGTCGGTAATTTTGGTGATTGTGAAATGGTTGGTGTTGAGCCGCTCGATGCGCAAGGTGCTGCATTATTATGGTGCGCCCCAGCTGCCTTTGTGGGGCTTTATTTTGGTGTCTGAGGCTTTGCTGCTGCCGCTGTTGCTGGTGTTGTATGTGCCGGCGTTGGCTGCGTTTGCGCTGCTGTGGCAGGCTTGGGTTTTTGTGGTGCAGGTACGTGGTTTGATGTGGATGGGAAATGCAACGGTAGGCCGTGTTTTGGTGGGTTATCTGTTGTATGGTATCAGCGTGCTGTGTGTGGGTACGGTGATTTTGATGCTGTTTATTGCCGCCGGTTGGTTGGACATGGAAACGTTGAATCAAAACCTGCAGGTGTTGATGTCCGCCCGTAAATAATCAATGGAAATTGGAAGGCCGTCTGAAATGTTCAGACGGCCTTTGTTTTATGTGTTTGTTTCGTGGTCTTGCAGGATTTTTTGAAAGACGGGGTCGGGGAGGTAGCGGCCTATCATGTCGCGCCAGCCTTGTGGACCGACCAAGCCTTTGACCATGGTGGAGGACACTTCGGCTATTTCGCGCGGCGGCATCAGGAAGACGGTGGAGATTTCGGGGGCGATGTCGCTGTTGATGTAGCGCATCGAGCGTTCGTATTCGTAGTCGGCGGAGGAACGGATGCCGCGGACGATGAAATTGGCGTTGGCTTCGCGGGCGTAATCGACCAAAAAGCGGTTTTCAAACACGCTGATGCGGACGTTGGGGAAGGGGTGGGTAATGGCATCGAGCATGGCGCGGCGTTCTTCTATGGTGTAGGTGTTGCGCTTTTCGGGATTGGTGCCGATGGCGACGATGAGTTCGTCAAAGAGGGACTGGGCTTCCTGTATCATCCACAGGTGGCCGAGGGTGGGAGGGTCGAAGCTGCCTGCGTACACGGCACGGCGCGGAGTGGTCGTGGTCATTTTGGGTTGGGAATGGGGTTTGTGTACGTTCAGGATAGGGGAGTTTGCCGGTGATGTCAAAAATCAAAAAGGCCGTCTGAAATTTCAGACGGCCTTTGTGGCTTTATCAGTCGTCACCGCTAATAGAGATGAGGATTCTCAAGAGGCTGCTGAAAATGTTGTAGATGGAGATGAAGATGGTCAGCGCCGCGCTGATGTGGCTGTCTTCACCGCCGTCGATAACGGTACGCACCTGCCACATAATCATCAGGGAACTGAAGACAACGAAGCCGGCCGCGATGGTCAGGCTCAGGGCAGGGATGTTGAGTAAGATGTTGGCCACAACGGCAATCATGAGCACGATGGCACCGGCGCCGAGGAAGCTACCGAGTTTGTTCATGTTCATTGTGGTGCGGCGTGCCATAGCGGACATGGTGAAGAATACACCGGCGGTCATGGCGGCGGCCGTGCCGACGATTTGCGCTCCGTTATTAATAGACAGGGCGTATTGCAGCATAGGGCTGATGGCAAGGCCCATGCCGAAAGTGAAGATCATCAACAGGGCTACGCCGACGTTGCTGTAACGGTTTTTCTCGATCAGGAAGGTCATGCCGTAGAAGAAGCCGAAGAAGGCGGCCAGGGCAACATAGTATGAACCGAACATGGAGAAAATGTTAAAGCCTGTTTTGGCGGAAAAGAATGCGCCGGCAACGGCAGGAATGAAAGACAGGCCGAGCAGGCGGTAGGTTTTTTGCAGGACGGTATTTTTGGCAACCGAGCCTTGCGAGGTATAGTCGTAAACGTCGTTTTGCATGGCGTTTGCTCCAGTGTGGATTGAA
>NZ_JBQCXF010000545.1:0-1974 GCF_051956635.1 Neisseria sp. P0022.S010
CTGCCGCTGCATACCGAAAATGCCGCGCTGGGTGCGTTGATGGACACTATTGAACTGGCGGGAGCTTGATCATGCAAGAATGGTTCCAAAACCTCTTTGCCGCAACGCTCGGTCTGGGCGATTTGGGCATCACCGTAGGCTTGGTGGTATCCGTCATCGTCAAAATCGTGATTATCCTGATTCCGCTGATTCTGACCGTTGCCTACCTGACGTATTTCGAACGTAAAGTCATCGGCTTTATGCAGCTTCGTGTCGGTCCGAACGTAACCGGCCCGTGGGGTCTGATTCAGCCGTTTGCCGACGTGTTCAAACTCTTGTTTAAAGAGGTAACCCGTCCGAAGCTGTCAAACAAAGCCTTATTCTATATCGGCCCGATTATGTCGCTTGCTCCGTCTTTTGCGGCATGGGCAGTGATTCCGTTCAACGAAGAATGGGTGCTGACCAACATCAATATCGGCCTTTTGTACATCCTGATGATTACCTCGCTATCGGTTTACGGCGTGATCATCGCGGGCTGGGCTTCCAACTCCAAATATTCATTCTTGGGCGCAATGCGTGCTTCCGCGCAAAGCATTTCCTACGAGATTGCCATGAGTGCCGCGCTGGTGTGCGTCGTGATGGTATCGGGCAGCATGAACTTCTCCGACATCGTTGCCGCACAAGCCAAAGGTATTGCCGGCGGCTCGGTATTCTCTTGGAACTGGCTGCCGCTCTTCCCTATCTTCATCGTTTATCTGATTTCCGCCGTTGCCGAAACCAACCGCGCACCGTTTGACGTAGCAGAGGGCGAGTCCGAAATCGTTGCCGGTCACCACGTTGAATACTCCGGCTTCGCATTCGCGCTGTTCTTCCTCGCCGAATACATTTTCATGATTCTGATTGCCGCGCTGACATCGCTGATGTTCCTCGGCGGCTGGTTGTCTCCGTTCCCGCAAAGCTGGGGCTTTATCGGTACGCCTTCCGCATTCTGGATGTTTGTGAAAATGGCGGCGGTGCTGTACTGGTATCTGTGGATCCGTGCAACCTTCCCGCGCTACCGTTACGACCAAATCATGCGTTTGGGCTGGAAAGTGCTGATTCCGATCGGCTTCGCCTACATCGTGATTTTGGGCGTGTGGATGATTTCACCGCTGAATTTGTGGAAATAGGGCAGGGAGGCCGTCTGAAAGTTTTCAGGTAGCCTATAACCCAAATTTTTAACCGTTTCAAACCGAGAGAACCTAATGAAAGCTCAATGCCTGTGTGGCGCAGTATCACTGGAAACCGCCGAAAACCGCGAACTCCACGCCTGCCATTGCGGAAAATGTCGCGTATGGGGCGGCGGCGCGTCTTTTACTTTGGCCGCCCAGTCGCCTGAAATTACAGGCAGCGAACACATTGCGCATTATCAGTCGTCCGAATGGGCGCAACGCTGTTTTTGCAAACACTGCGGCACACATCTGTTTGTGAAAGTTGGCAACGATTATTACATCAACGCCGGGCTGTTTGCCGACAACGCGGGCTTTGAAACCACTTCGCAAATCTTTATCGATTGCAAAGCTCCGTATTACGACTTGGCCAACGATACCCCGAAGCTGACCGAAGCAGAGTTTTTAGAAATGGTGGGCGCGGCAGGTTAAAAAACCGCTTTCAGACGGCCTGTAAACAGAACAATCCGAAAAGAGCATCCGAAAATGGCTAATTTAGTAAAAACCTTCCTGCTGGGCGAATTGGTGAAAGGCATGGGCGTAACGCTCAAAAACTTTTTTGCCCGCAAAGACACGATTTACTTCCCTGAAGAAAAAACGCCGCAATCCGTGCGTTTCCGCGGCCTACACGCCCAACGCCGCTATCCGAACGGCGAAGAACGCTGTATTGCGTGTAAATTGTGTGAGGCAGTTTGTCCGGCAATGGCGATTAACATCGAATCGGAAGAACGCGAAGACGGCACCCGCCGCACCAAGCGTTACGACATCGACCTGACCAAGTGCATCT
>NZ_JBQCXF010000546.1:0-1971 GCF_051956635.1 Neisseria sp. P0022.S010
AAACTCCCCACCACCCCCCTGGCCGACAACGAACGCCTCAAAGGCCAGAGCCGCCACCTGCGCGGCACCATCGCCCAAGACCTCGGCGACGGCCTCACCGGCGGCTTCAACGGCGACAACTTCCAGCTCATCCGCTTCCACGGCATGTACGAGCAGGACAACCGCGACATCCGCGCCGAGCGGAACGACCAAAAGCTCGACAACCTCAAAAACGTCATGCTGCGCTGCCGCCTGCCCGGCGGCGTGATTACCCCGCAGCAATGGCTGGGCATCGACCAATTCGCCGGCAGCCACACCCTCTACGGCTCCATCCGCCTCACCAACCGTCAAACCTTCCAATACCACGGCATCCTCAAGCCCGACATCAAAGCCGTGCACCAATGGCTGCACAAACTCGGCCTCGACTCCATCGCCACCGCAGGCGACGTGAACCGCAACGTCCTGTGCACCAGCAACCCCGTGGAAAGCAGCCTGCACCGCGAAGCCTGGGAATGGGCGAAGAAAATCAGCGAACACCTCCTACCCAAATCCCGCGCCTACGCCGAAATCTGGCTCGACGGCGAAAAAGTGGAAACCACCGAAACCGCCCCCCTGTCCGAAGGCGTGAAAAGCGGCGACGACACCGAACCAGTACTCGGCGCCAGCTACCTGCCGCGCAAATTCAAAACCACCGTCGTCATCCCCCCGCACAACGACGTAGACCTGCACGCCAACGACTTAAACTTCGTCGCCATTGAAGGAAACGGCAAACTCGCCGGCTTCAACGTACTCGTGGGCGGCGGCCTCTCCATGGAGCACGGCAACACCAAAACCTACCCCGACACCGCCCGCGAATTCGGCTTCATCGGGCTCGACAAAGTGCTCGACTGCGCCGCCGCCGTCGTTTCCGTGCAGCGCGACTGGGGTAACAGGAGCGACCGCAAAGCCGCCAAAACCCGCTACACCCTCGAGCGCGTGGGCACGGAAGTATTCATCGCCGAAGTGGAAAACCGCATGGGCGCGAAATTCCAGCCCATCCGCCCCTACGAATTTACCACGCGCGGCGACCGCATCGGCTGGGTGCAGGGCGAAGACAAAAAATGGCACCTCACCCTCTTCATCGAAAACGGCCGCATCACCGACGCGCCCGGCCGCCCGCTCAAAACCGGCCTGCGCGAAATCGCCAAAATCCACAAAGGCGACTTCCGCCTCACCGCCAACCAAAACCTCATCGTGGCCGACGTGGCCGCCCGCGACAAGGCCAAAATCGAAAAAATCGCCCGCGAACACGGTCTCATCAACGACAAAGTGAGCAAACAGCGCGAAAACAGCATGGCCTGCGTCGCCCTGCCCACCTGCCCGCTGGCCATGGCCGAAGCCGAACGCTTCCTGCCCCAATTCCTCGACCATGTGGACGAAATCATGGCAGAAAACGGCCTGTCCGAAGAGCACATCGTTTTGCGCGCCAACGGCTGCCCCAACGGCTGCGGCCGCACCATGCTCTCCGAAATCGGCCTCGTGGGCAAAGCCGTGGGTCGCTACAACCTCTACGCCGGCGGCAACCGCCAAGGCACGCGTATCCCCCGCCTCTACAAAGAAAATATCACCGAACCCGAAATCCTCGCCATCCTGCGCGAATGGATCGCCGGCTGGGCAACAGGCCGCGAACCGGGCGAAGGCTTCGGCGACTATGCCGTGCGCACCGGCATCGTCCAACCCGTGCTCGACCCCCCGCGCGATTTCTGGAAAGCATCTGCCGCCTGATTCGGCAAGAAAAAGGCTGCCTGACACCTTTGCAAAATCCCCCCAAATCCCCTAAATTCCCACCAAGACATTTAGGGGATTTTCCATGAGCACCTTCTTCTGGCAAACCGCACAAGCCATGATTGCCAAACACATCGACCGCTTCCCACTATTGAAGTTGGATCAAGTGATTGATTGGCAACCGATCGAACAGTACCTGAATCGTCAAAGAACCTGCTACCTTAGAGA
>NZ_JBQCXF010000547.1:0-1963 GCF_051956635.1 Neisseria sp. P0022.S010
GGTATCGACAATATCCGCGAAGTGTTGGAAAACGCGCAATACGCGCCGACTGCGGGTAAATACAAAGTCTATATCATCGACGAAGTGCATATGCTTTCCAAAAGCGCGTTCAATGCCATGCTGAAGACTTTGGAAGAGCCTCCTGAGCACGTTAAATTCATTTTGGCGACCACCGATCCGCATAAAGTCCCCATTACCGTATTGAGCCGCTGTTTGCAGTTTGTTTTACGCAACATGACAACCCAACAGGTTGCCGAGCATTTGGCACATGTCCTGGACCGTGAAAATGTACCTTATCAGCCGCAGGCTTTGCAGCTTTTAGGGCGTGCCGCCGCCGGCTCGATGCGCGATGCGTTGAGTCTTTTGGATCAGGCGATTGCCATGGGTTCGGGTAAAGTGGCCGAACAAGATGTCCGCCAAATGATCGGAGCGGTCGATAAGCAATATTTGTTTGAGTTGCTTGAAGGAATCATCAATCAAAACGGTGAGGCCTTGCTGGAAAAAGCTCAGGAAATGTCTGCCAGAGCGATTGGTTTTGACAGCGCATTGGCAGAATTGGCCATGCTGTTGCAACGTTTGGCTTTGATTCAAACCATTCCTTCCGCCTTAGCGAATAATGACCCTGAACGTGAAACTTTGCTGCAATTAAGTCAGGCTTTGAGTGGCGAGCAGATTCAGCTTTATTATCAATGTGCTATTCATGGCAAACAGGATTTGCCGCTGGCTCCGGACGAGTATGCCGGTTTTGTCATGACGCTTTTGCGCATGCTTGCATTTGCGCCGTTGGCTGCTTCGGGTTGCGATACGCAAAGTCAAATTGAACACACGGATTTGCATTCCGACCATCAGAAAGCTGAGGCCGAAAAAAAGCCTTTTCAGCTGCCGAAATCTGAGCCGATAGCAGCACCTGCGGTTGAGAAAGAGGCTGTTCCGACTAAACAGGATGCCGTTGAAAGGCCGTCTGAAGAAACTATTCAGTCTGCTCAACAACAGGCGGATGTGCCACCTTGGGAGGAAATGCCGAGCCAAGTATCGGCTGAGCCGCCTCAAACACAAACGGCGCAGATGCAAGAAGCGGAGGCACCATTGCCTGTTGCAAAAGTTCAGACGGCCCTTGCGCCGGAAGAATATCCACACATGGATGAGGAAATTCCGCCTCCGTATTTTGATGAAGCATATACATATGAAGATTCACACCGTGCTGATGTGATGGAAGTACCACAGCCGGTTGCGTCTACTGAGCCTGAAGAAGAGGAGGGGGATGAAGAAGAGCTTCAGTTCGCTCCTTTGCCTGAGTTTAAAACTGAGAATTGGCACAGCATTATCGAACGCTTCGCCCGTAAATTAGGCGCGGCGCAGATGTTGGCGCAAAATGCGGCATGGACGAGTTATGATGCGGAGGCAGGGTTAATCATGCTGTCGTTGACGGATGAGGCCAAAGCGACTGCCAATAAAGAGCGCTTGGATAAAATTTGCCAGACGTTGAGCGAGGCCTACCATCTTGGCAATTTAAGGCTGCAAACCGAGCCTTGGCAGGATGATAAAGGCTGGGAAACGCCGGTTATGCGCCGCAAACGTATTCAAGAAGAAGGACGACAGCAGGCGCAAGATTTGCTGGAAGCGGATACAACGGCGCAGAAAATCTTGCAAACCTTTGAAGCACAATGGCTGCCGGATTCTTTAGAGTTGGCAGGACATTCTTAAAATACTGATATACAAGGCCGTCTGAAAGGCAAGAGCGTTTTTCAGACGGCATGAGTGAAATCCATTTATTCAAACCCATAGGAGTAAAACATGTTCGGAAAAGCCGGATTAGGCGGCCTGATGAAACAGGCGCAACAAATGCAGGAAAACATGAAAAAGGCACAAGCCAAGCTGGCTGAAACCGAAGTTGAAGGCGAAGCAGGCAATGGTTTGGTAAAAGTTGTGATGACGTGTTCGCACGTTGTCCGCAAACTTGAAA
>NZ_JBQCXF010000548.1:0-1959 GCF_051956635.1 Neisseria sp. P0022.S010
GCCGTCTGAAAATGATTGTTTCAGACGGCCTTCTATTTGCAATTAGTCCTAAACATGACTATAATCCGCATCCAATTAGTCAATATTGAGACCAATTTATGAATCAGCTCGATCAACTCGGTATGCGTATCAGCCATATAGACAGCGCATTTGACCAATGGATTAAACAGCAAAACACCAACTACAATACCTTCGCCGTGCTATATACCTTGGCCACCGAAGGCAGCCGCACTCAAAAATACATAGGCGAAGAATGAAGCCTGCCCAAGCAAACCGTTTCCGGCACATGCAAAACGCTGGCAGAACAAGGCTTGCTGATATTTCACAAAAGCGAACAAGACAAACGCGAACGCTTATTATCGCTGACCGAGCAAGGCAAGAAATCTGCCGCCCCATTGGTGCAAAACATGCAGGAATTCAGCAAACGAATTTTTACCGCCTTCGGTGAAAAACGTGCAGCCCGACTGTTTGCCGATTTGGACGCATTGGCCGAATTAATGGCGCAAACCCTCAATACTAAATAAGGAGGGCAACCATGTGGAAAATGTTGAAACACATCGGTCAAACACACCGCCGCAAACTAATCACAACCTTCTCTCTCGTCGGCTTGGATAATCTGCTCTTGCTGGTATATCCCGTGTTTGGCGGCTGGGCGATTAATGCCGTTATGGAAGGCAACGTCTGGCAGGCAATGTTGTATGGTGTGGTGGTTTTATTAATGTGGATAATCGGTGCCGCCCGCAGGATAGCCGATACGCGCACATTTACCCAGATCTATACTGAAATAGCCGTCCCGGTCGTTTTGGAACAGCGCAAGCGAGAAGTACCGCATTCCGCCATTACTGCACGCGTCGCCCTATCGCGTGAGTTTGTCAGTTTTTTTGAAGAACACCTGCCCATCGCTGCTACTTCGCTGGTCTCCATCTTCGGTGCATGTATGATGTTGCTGATATTGGAATTTCGGGTGGGCGTATTGGCTGTCGCGATACTTGCCCTGTTTTTATGGTTGCTGCCGCGTTTTGCCGCCACCAGCGAAAACCTATATTTCCGTTTAAACAACCGGCTTGAACGCGACAATCACTTTATCCGCGACGGCAACGAACATCAGCTCTACCGCCACTACGGCTGGGTTGCCAAACTACGCGTGCTGATTTCCAACCGCGAAGCCTTAGGCTATCTCAGTATCGGCATAGCGATGAGCATATTGTTCGGCTTCGCCTTTATACACATGACACTTAAAGGCTATGGCAGTGCCGGCCATATCTATTCCGTCAGCACTTATTTATGGATGTTTGCAATGAGCTTGGACGATGTACCGCGCTTGGTCGAACAATACTCCAATTTAAAAGATATCGGACAACGCGTTGAACTCTCGGAAGAAAACAATCTTTCCAAGGCCGTCTGAAACCTTAACACACTATCAGGATATATTATGAGTTGGTTTTATTTAATCTTAGCCGGTATGCTGGAAATCGGCTGGCCATTGGGCTTAAAGCTGGCACAACAGGAAGGCTACCGCTGGCATGGCTTTGCCGCCGCTTTTGCCTGCATCGCCGGTAGCGGATACCTCCTTTACCTTGCCCAAAAAAGTATTCCGATGGGTACAGCCTACGCCGTCTGGACAGGCATAGGCGCGGCAGGGGCATTTTTAGTGGGAGTTGTATTTTTCAACGATGCCGCCAATATCGGCCGCTGGCTCGGCGCATTTCTCATCATCTCCGGCGTCGTAGTGATGAAACTCTCCAGCGGAAACTGAAAATCTCGTTTCTATCCAATCCAAGGCCGTCTGAATATGCTTGTTCAGACGGCCTAATACCTTCCCGAATATAACAAAATCATCTTAAATTAAAACCAAGCATTCTTTCCTTTTTTCAGACGGCCTGTTTAAAGTAGCGACTGTTCATTATTCAAACAATCGGCTATAGCCGTCCCAACAAAGGAAACAAAATGAGCCAAGCC
>NZ_JBQCXF010000549.1:0-1959 GCF_051956635.1 Neisseria sp. P0022.S010
TACCGCTTCCAAGCCTTCCAGCACTTGTATGCTGTCGGCGCCGTATTCTTCGTGTTTTTGGTCAGTCATGGTCTTTTCTTGCTGAATTTCAAGGAAATTTTCCGTGCGCGCAATGAAATGTCAAACGGGCGCGGCGGATGTGTTCCGAAAGGTCAAAATAATAGGCAATTATACCTGATTTTGCTGGAATATTCAGCGTTTTAAGTGCAAAAAGGCCGTCTGAAAGATTAAATTTCATACGGCCTTTGTATCGGAAAACAGGTTTAACGTTTGACGCCGCTCAATCGCGCCCAGCCTTCTTCGATTTCGGCAGGCTCGATGTTGAACCATTGGCTGTAAATGCCGCTGAGTTCTTCGACTTGTTCGTCCAAAAGACCGGACAAGACAATGCGGCCGCCTTGTTTGGTACGCGCGGCAAGCATTTCGCCGAGCATACGCAACGGGTTGGCCAGAATGTTGGCGACAACGACATCAAATTGACCTTGCGGCAGGCCGTCCGGCAGGTAGAACTGCGCATCGACGTTGTTTTGCGCGGCATTGTCTTTGCTGGCGCGGATGGCTTGTTCGTCAATATCTACACCGATGGCGGAGCCTGCGCCGAGTTTGAGGGCGGCAATGGCCAAAATGCCTGAGCCGCAGCCGTAGTCCAATACGCTTTCGCCGCCTTTGAGCTGCGTGTCGAGCCATTTGAGGCAGAGGCGGGTGGTCGGATGGCTGCCCGTGCCGAAGGCAAGGCCCGGGTCGAGTTGCAGGTTGACGGCGTTGCCGTCGGGCGCTTCGTGCCAAGACGGGGTAATCCACAGTCGGTCGGAAATTTGAATCGGGTCAAATTGCGCTTGGGTCAGGCGTACCCAGTCTTGATCTTCAAGGATTTCGCCGGTGTATTTCAAATCGTTCAAACCGCATTCCTGCGCGGCGGCTTCGATAATGGAAGCAGCGTCGTCGCTTTCGCCGAAAAGGGCGATAACTTTGCTTTGTTGCCAGATTTGCTCGGTCGGCATGCCCGGCTCGCCGAAAATGGCCTGCTCGTTTTCTGTACCGGCGTAGGCATCTTCAATGGCGGCGGACAACGCGCCGTGTTCCATCAGCGCATCGGCAAGGCGTTCGGCGACGGCATCGTTGACGTTGATGGTGATTTGTTGATAGGACATGGTGGGGCTTTCTTTTTAATAAGGCCGTCTGAAAATCGACGTTGTGCTTTCAGACGGCCTTGTAAGGTATGAAACCTGATGATGCAGGTTTATCGGTTTTTCAAACCCAGTACGTCTTGCATATCGTACAGGCCTTTTTTGCCGTTTGCCCAAACTGCGGCGCGTACGGCACCGGCGGCAAAAGTCATGCGGCTGCTGGCCTTGTGGGTGATTTCCACACGCTCTCCGTCGGTGGCGAAGAGGGCGGTGTGGTCGCCGACGATGTCGCCTGCGCGGACGGTGGCAAAACCGATGGTGGACGGATCGCGTGGGCCGGTGTGGCCTTCGCGGCCATAAACGGCGCATTCTTTGAGGTCGCGGCCGAGGGCGTCGGCAATGACTTCACCCATGCGTAACGCGGTACCGCTTGGTGCATCGACTTTGTGGCGGTGGTGGCCTTCGATGATTTCGATGTCGTAGCCTTCGTTTAACACGCGGGCGACGGTGTCGAGGATGTGGAAGGTCAGGTTGACGCCGACGCTGAAGTTGGCAGCGAAAACGACGCCTGTTTTCTCGCCTGCGGCTTGGATGGCGGCTTTGCCTGCGTCGTCAAAACCAGTGGTGCCGATGATGATGTTGACGCCTTTTTCCACGCATTTTTGCAGGTGTTTCAGGGTTGGCTCGGGACGGGTAAAGTCGATGAGGACATCGCTTTGAGCCAGTACGGCATCCACGTCGTCTGAAATGGCAACGCCGGTTTTGAGGCCGGAGGCGAAGCCTGCATCCAAACCCAATACTTCCGAACCGGAATGCTCGAGTGCGCCGGAGA
>NZ_JBQCXF010000550.1:0-1956 GCF_051956635.1 Neisseria sp. P0022.S010
CTATAACGCAATTCTGTTGCTAATGCAGTTTCCGGAGTCACGGCAGTCGGCAAAATTTCATTGCCTAAAAAAGAATTGAGCAATGTACTTTTTCCCGCGCTAAATCCGCCAACCACCGGCACAATCAGCTCTGCATCCGTAATATTCCTTTGAATTTCCGATAATTTGTTATCTGAAATTTCCAAAGTGGAAATGATGTTCTTAACTTCACCGATATAATCTAAAAATTGCTTTTTGCTGTTCATAAAATAAATTTCTCCTGAATAAAAATTAAATGGAAATGACTACTTTCTGCTATTTGTGCCGATTAGTCCTTACTGAACGAACTCATTAGCAGACAAAAACCCATTAGACTAAAAATAAAACAAGAAATAAGTTCTAAGTTCCCCCTGTACGTTACGTTCCAATCAAGCCAAGATGTACTATGCATATAGATTAGCCCTATAATTGCCCTAATTCCGCCTCTTTGCATAAACGCACCAGGCAACATGATGAATCCAAGTATGATTTGCCACATGTTATTAGCCCTCCGCATGGTTATTGATATAGTTTTTTAATTTGCCAATTATCTTTTCCTGCAACTCTTGCGGACTGACAATTCTTGAATGCGGTATCCAATATTGGACGATGGGGATAACTTCAATTTCGTTAACATTTTTGCAGGCAATCAACAGGCCGCCGTTATCGAGGCGGCGAATAATCTCCTGATTGGGTAACAGCTTGCGCCGCAAAAAATAATGCGCAGCCTGTGGGCTGATTTGAATAATGATTTCACTGACTTGATTACCGTATGAGATGCTGTCGGTATTTTGAATTTTTTCTACAAATCCTACATCTGGAACATATGTCTTTGATGTCGTTTGCAACTGGGATGTTTGGGTAAAGCAATAGGTCTTTTCTCGACCATTTTCGAGTCCGATAAGATACCAAATACCGCTTTTATTAATGAGCCGGTAAGGATCTAAAGTACGATGGCTTTTACTGCCATCGGCTTTGGTGTAATTAAAGCTAATGGTTTGCTTTGCTTCTATAGAATGTGTTACCAAATCAAAATCTGATTGGCGATGACGAATATTTTCGTATTGATGGCCTTTGATGATAATGCTTTGACGCAGACTCTCTTGAAAAAAGCGGCGGTCCGCTTCAGGGAAAAGGTCTTATAAGCCTGCAAAATGACAAATACGGCGGATTTCGTCTTTATTCAGACGGCCATACTGGTTTTGATCCAGACGGTAATAACGGGTGCCTGTAGTTTGCAATAAAGGGGCAAGACGATTGAGATCACGTTGGGCTGTACGCAATGAAATGCCATAGCGTTCGGGCAAATTTTGAATATCAATCGTTTCCCCTTGATTTAGACGTGTCAGAATATCTGCCAAACGGATGCCTAGTGCTTCCTGTGCTTTAGTACGCTGGCTCATATGTAGATAAATTTTCGTTTTCGTATGTAATGGCGGAATTTTATGTTGCAGTCACGACAGGTACTGTCGCTCTTTTTTTGCTTTGCGTATTTTTATAATTCATTAATAAACTTTGGCAATTCTACCTTATTATTCGATATAGTAATTATTTAATTTACATTAAATTTACACTTTCTATTTTAATGATGCAGTTATATCCCTTTTTTAATTTGCTGTTTCATTGAGCAAATGCGATGGCCCAAGGCCGTCTGAAAGCTGAATTTCAGACGGCTTTTTTAAAGAGCCAGCTCAGATTGTTATCAATTTACCCGGTTTTGCATTATATATTGTGCAAATTTGACTCACTTGAAAGAAAATAAATTGTAAGGATTACAACAACTTGTAGATTTATTGGTAGGTTTTGTCGATTGGATATTGAAATTACTGGCATTCTTGTTTTAAACTACGTTTCATTCTTTTATACATTAAAGACGTATTTTCATCATGCAAACCACGCAACGCTCTGCTACTTTCTTCTATTGGTACCACACAAACG
>NZ_JBQCXF010000551.1:0-1950 GCF_051956635.1 Neisseria sp. P0022.S010
TCAAAGCATTAAAAAACTCGATGCTATACATATAGAAAATGCTTGGAAAAAGGCTCTCGAAAGACGGATTGATGACCCAGAAGGAGCAATTACATCTGCACGAACACTGATAGAAAGTGTATGCAAATATATCTTAGATGAAGCAAAAATTACTTACGATGACAGACAGGATTTACAAAAACTGTATAAACAAACAGCCGAATATCTCAACCTTGCACCATCACAACATACGGAAGATATTTTCAAGCAAATACTAGGTGGCTGCACTGCTACCATTGAAGGATTAGGTGCATTACGAAACCGTTTGAGCGATGCGCACGGTAAGGGAAAAATAGGAGTTAATCCCAAGCCCCGTCATGCACAATTAGCCGTTAATTTATCAGGAGCACTGGCAATTTATTTACTTGAAACTTGGGAACACAAACAAAATCCTCAAAAATAACCTTTCAGGCTACCTGAAAATTTCATTTCAACCTGCACCCCAAAAAGCAGCCTGCATCCATCAAAAGGACCCCCATGAACATCACCCAAATCCTCTCTCAAGAACTCTCCGCCACCACTGCGCAAATTAATGCCGCCATTGAGCTTTTGGACGACGGCGCAACCGTCCCCTTTATCGCGCGTTACCGTAAAGAAGCCACGGGTGGCTTGGACGATACGCAGCTGCGCCAGCTTGCCGAGCGGCTGCAATACCTGCGCGAATTGGAAGAGCGCAAAGCCGTTGTTTTAAAAAGCATTGAAGAGCAAGGCAAGCTTTCAGACGACCTCAGGGCGCAAATCGAAGCCGCCGACAACAAAACCGCGCTGGAAGACCTGTATCTGCCTTACAAACCCAAACGCCGCACCAAAGCGCAAATCGCGCGCGAACACGGTTTGCAGCCGCTGGCGGACGTGTTGCTTGCCGAGCAGCCGCAAGATGTGGAAGCCGCCGCGCAATGCTACTTGAACGAAAACGTCCCCGACGCCAAAGCCGCGCTGGACGGCGCGCGCGCGATTCTGATGGAGCAGTTTGCCGAAGATGCGGAACTCATCGGCACACTGCGCGACAAGCTGTGGAACGAAGCCGAAATTCACGCGCAAGTCGTTGAAGGCAAAGAAACCGAAGGCGAAAAATTCAGCGATTATTTCGACCACCGCGAACCCGTCCGCGCCATGCCCAGCCACCGCGCGCTGGCGGTTTTGCGCGGCCGCAACGAAGGCGTGTTGAACATCGCGCTCAAATACCAGCCCGACGACACGCCGATTACTCAGCAAAGCGAATACGAGCAAATCATCGCCCGCCGTTTCAAGGTTTCAGACGGCCACAAATGGCTGCGCGACACCGTGCGCCTGACTTGGCGCGCGAAAATCTTTTTGTCGCTGGAACTCGAAGCCTTAGGTCGTCTGAAAGAAGCCGCCGATACCGACGCGATTACCGTGTTCGCCCGCAATCTCAAAGACTTGCTGCTCGCCGCGCCCGCTGGGCGGCTGACCACTTTGGGTCTCGACCCCGGCTACCGCAACGGCGTGAAATGCGCCGTGGTGGACGACACGGGCAAGCTGCTGGATACGGTCATTGTCTATTTGCACCAAGAAAACAATATGTTGGCAACGCTGTCGCGCCTGATTAAGCAGCACGGTGTGAAGCTCATCGCGATCGGCAACGGCACCGCCAGCCGCGAAACCGACAAAATCGCGGGCGAACTGGTGCGCGGAATGCCGGAAATGGGGCTGCACAAAATCGTCGTTTCCGAAGCCGGCGCATCGATTTATTCCGCGTCCGAACTGGCGGCGCGCGAGTTCCCCGACTTGGACGTTTCCCTGCGCGGCGCGGTGTCCATCGCCCGCAGGCTGCAAGATCCGCTTGCCGAGTTGGTCAAAATCGACCCCAAATCCATCGGCGTGGGCCAGTATCAGCACGACGTGAACCAAAGCCAGCTCGCTAAATCGCTGGACGCGGTGGTCGAAGAC
>NZ_JBQCXF010000552.1:0-1945 GCF_051956635.1 Neisseria sp. P0022.S010
AGGTTTGCTTGGAAAATTCAGACGGCCTCGGCAGCTTGCCGGTCAGCCCCAACAACGCAAACAACACCAGCGAAGCCACTAAAAAGCGTATCCACACCAGCGTGGGCGCATCGACGGCTTTTAAGGCCTGTTGGGCGATGACCGGCAGCGAACCCCAAGTCATGGTGGCAAGCAGCGCCAATGAAAAGCCGAGCCAAGGTTTTTGTTTCTTCATTTTTCAGACGGCCTTTGTTTACGCGGCTTCCCAGTAGTCGATATAAAGCTGCAATTCAAGATTATTCCGCCATTCGTTGGCAACTGGGCGGTACACCGTGCGGATGTATTCGGGAATGTCTTCGCTGCAACGCCAAAACATGGCTTCAAATTCGTAGCCGTCTTTTTGCAGCCAGACTTTTTTGTGTTTGCCTTCCGCGCCCAAAGGCTGCTGGCGGACAACGTGAAATTCGTCGGTAAAACTTGGCGGCGCGAAGCCCTGCCCCCAAACGTGTCGGGCAAGGTTCTGCGCCTGTTCCAGCGTAATGTCGCGTGCAGGCAGGCTGCCGTCGGTGATGAAGGTTTGCGACAAATCGTCTTCGCATACCATTTCGCGCACGGCTTCTTCAAAGGCCGTCTGAAACGCGGGGATATTGTGTTCAAATATGCTCAAACCCGCTGCCATTGCGTGTCCGCCGAATTTCAAAATCAAATCGGGATGGCGTTTGGACACCAAATCCAAAGCATCGCGCAGGTGCAGATTGGGAATGGAGCGTCCCGAACCGCGCACTTCGCCGTTGTCGGCAGGCGCAAACACGATGGTCGGACGATAAAAACGGTCTTTAAGGCGGCTGGCAACGATGCCGACCACGCCTTGATGGAAGTCGTCGCGATACGCCACCAACGTCGTCTGCCCTGAAGGCAGGGTTTCAGGAAAAGCATTCAGCGCGTCTTGCAGCATAGACTGCTCGATTTCGCGGCGCTCGATATTGAGGTTGTTTAACTGAGCCGCCAGTTCCTGCGCTTCAGCATCATCTTGCGCCAACAGACAGGCAATGCCGACCGACATATCATCCAGCCGTCCGGCCGCATTGATGCGCGGTCCCAACGCAAAGCCCATATCAAACGGCTGGGCCTTTCGCCAATCCCGTCGCGCCACTTCAAACAAGGCGCGGATACCCGGGCGCATTTTGCCCAAACGCATCCGTTTCAAACCTTGCGACACGAGGATACGGTTGTTGTGGTCTAGAGTAACGACATCGGCGACGGTACCGAGTGCGACCAAATCCAAAAGGTCGCCCAGATTCGGCTCTTTCAGGCCGTCTGAAAAATAATTGCGGCGGCGCAGTTCGGCGCGCAAAGCCATCAATACATAAAAAATCACGCCCACGCCCGCCAAGCTTTTACTTTGGAAACCGCAGCCTTTTTGGTTCGGATTGACGATGATGCAGTCGGGTACGGTCTCGGCAGGCAGATGGTGGTCGGTCACAATCACATCCAAACCCAACTCCTGCGCACGCGCCACGCCTGCAATGCTGGCGATACCGTTATCCACCGTCACCAATAAATCCACGCCTTGCGCGGCCGCGATTTCAGCCAGCTCGGGCGTTAAGCCGTAGCCGTGTTCAAAGCGGTTGGGCACAAGAAAATCCACTTTCGCCCCCATCGCCGCCAAACCGCTCATACCGACGGAACACGCCGTCGCACCATCGGCATCGTAGTCGGCGACAATCAGGATTTTTTCCTGACGCTCAATCGCATCCGCCAGACGGCCGGCTGCAGCTTCGCAGTTTGTCAACGTTTGATACGGCAAAAGCGCAGCAAGCTTGTCGTCCAACTCAGCCGGACTTTGCACATCACGCGCAGCACACAGCCGTGCAATCAAAGGATCGGTACCGGCAGTGAGCAAGTCGTTAAAAACAGTCGGATTAATGGAACGTGTTTGGATTTTGACGGACATGGTGTGTGGGAT
>NZ_JBQCXF010000553.1:0-1944 GCF_051956635.1 Neisseria sp. P0022.S010
CCGGCGAAATCGCCAAGTTCAGCCAAATCGCCGACAAATGGTGGGATAAAAACGGCGAATTCAAGCCCCTGCATGACATCAACCCCTTGCGCCTCGACTATATCGACGGCTATGCCGGATTGGCAGGCAAACGCGTGTTGGATGTAGGCTGCGGTGGCGGGATTTTGTCGGAAAGCATGGCCAAACGCGGCGCAGAACACGTGACCGGCATCGATATGGCGGAAAAATCCCTGCAAACCGCCGCTGCCCATGCGGCCAGCCAACATGTTGCCAATATTGATTACCGCTGCATCCGCGTCGAAGACCTCGCCGCCGAGCAGCCGCACAGCTTTGACGTGGTAACGTGTATGGAAATGATGGAACACGTTCCCGATCCGTCCGCCATCGTTCAAGCCTGCGCGAAACTGGTCAAACCCGACGGCATGGTGTTTTTCTCTACCATCAACCGCAATCCCAAATCTTATCTGCATCTGATTGTCGGCGCGGAATATCTGTTGAAATTCGTCCCCAAAGGCACGCACGACTGGAAAAAATTCATCACGCCGGCAGAACTCGCGCGTATGTGCCGCCAAGCCGGATTGGATACCGTCGGCAGCAAGGGCATGACCTACAATTTGTTGAGCGGCCGTTATTCCCTGTGCGACTCGACCGAAGTCAACTATATGGTGGCCTGCCGTCCGGCGTAAGGTTACACGGATAAAGCACACGGGCTTGCCCGATATCTGAAACAGTATGTCGAAAGCCGCTCGATACAAATATCGGTAAGGCAAATCAGGCCGTCTGAAAAGAAAAAAGGCATGTGCGATACATGCCTTTTTTGTATGTGCAGAGAAGTTGTCGCCCTTATTCCGTCCAAGACGAATACGGATGTTTGCTCAAATACGCATTGGTGAATTTCCCGTCTGACGTGATTTCCTGGTCCAGCCAAGACGGTTTGGGAAACTCGGTATCTTCAGACGGCAATTCGATTTCCGCCACAATCAATGGCGCATTGTCGCCGAAATATTCGTCGATTTCATACACAAAGCCTTTAAATTCGACCCGATAGCGGTATTTTTCCATTTTAAACGGACACATATCCGCCATCATCGCTTGCGCATGAGCCAGCGGGATTTCGTATTCAAACTCGCTGCGCGTCATGTCGGAAATATAGCCTTTCAGGGTCAGCCATGCTTGAGAACCGATAATCCGCACACGGATGGTGCGCTCTTTTTCCACGCTCAAATAGCCCTGTTGCAACACCAGCGGCTCGCTTGCCGCTTCACGCCAACTGTCATCCGCCAGCAAAAAGCGGCGTTCGATTTCGATCGTCATGAATTCTTTCCTTATTTACCAAACAGGCCGTCTGAAGATTAAAACGGCTTGAAAACCACCATATAAAGCGCGGCCACCATCATCAATACGGGGAGTTCGTTGAATACCCGATACCAGCGGTGCGAATACACATTGCTGCCGTTTTGAAAACGGCGCAGCAGCAGGCCGCAATAAAGCTGGTAAGCCAAGAGCAGCAAGCCGCACAATAATTTAACCGCCAGCCAGCCGTTGCCCCACCAATTGTTTACAAACCCGATGGCCGCGCCGAATATCAGCGTTCCCCAGCCCAAAGGCGACATAAAGCGGTACAGCCTGCGCGACATATCCGTCAGCCGTATATATTCCGCGCTGCCGGGCTCTAACTGCGCCAGATTCACATAAATCCGCGGCAGATAAAACAGTCCGGCAAACCAAGAAATCACAAAAAATACATGCAGCAGCTTAAACCACAAATACATTTCAGACGGCCTCAAAACCTAAAACCATTATTTTATCCGTAATACGGCCCGAGCCAAAACAAAATAGTCAAAACAATCCGATTTAGTGCGCCGCAACAATGTGTTGCAGGCACAAATTTACCCAAAAGCCAAATTGTAAATTCCGCAATAATATGCAAATTAAGATATGCAC
>NZ_JBQCXF010000554.1:0-1938 GCF_051956635.1 Neisseria sp. P0022.S010
CGACATTACCTTCTTTTAAGGCGCGATCGCCGATCACGATGCGGTGAGGAATACCCAACAGTTCGGAGTCATTCAGCAATACGCCTGCACGTTCGTCGCGGTCATCCAACAATACATCCGCACCGGCAGCCAAAAGCTCGGCATAGATTTTGTCAGCGGCTTCGCGTACGGCTTCAGATTTTTTGTAGTTCATCGGCACGATAACGACTTCAAACGGTGCCATTGCTTTGGTCCAAACAATGCCTTTTTCGTCGTTGTTTTGCTCGATGGCGGCGGCAACAACGCGGGTAATACCGATACCGTAGCAGCCCATTTCCATGATTTGGGACTTGCCGTTATTGTCCAAGAAGCTGACATTCATGGCTTGGGTATATTTGTCGCGCAATTGGAATACATGACCGACTTCAATACCGCGCGCCAGTTTCAGACGGCCTTGTTCGTCGGGACTGATGTCGCCTTCGATGACATTGCGCAAATCGACAAATTCAGGCTCGACAGCATCTCGGCCGAAGTTGAAGCCGGTATAGTGGTAGTCGTCTTCGTTCGCGCCAATCACCCAGTCTGCGCCTTTTTCGGTGGCGAAATCGGCATAGACTTTACCTTTGAAGTTGACAGGGCCGAGAGAGCCTCCATTTGCGCCGAACTGTTCAACAATTGCGGCAGGGCTTGCCATGGTCAGTGGCGATTTCACGCCGGCCAGTTTTTCTGCCTTGATGTCGTTAAACTCATGGTCGCCGCGCAACAGCAACAGGACGAGTTCGCCTTCGTTCTCGCCTTCAACCACGATGGATTTGAGGGTTTGTTCAACCGGAATATTGAGGAATTCAACCAAAGATTCAATGGTTTTAACGTTTGGCGTATGTACTTTGGTTAACTCGGCCTGAGCAGCGGCGCGTTCGCCTTTAAGCGGCAAGGTAGGCGCCAACTCAATATTGGCGGCGTAATCGGAAGTGTCGCTATATGCAATAACATCTTCTCCGCTTTCAGCCAATACTTGGAATTCGTGAGAGCCGGTACCGCCGATGCTGCCGGTATCTGCGGCAACAGGACGGAATTCCAAACCCAAACGGGTGAAGATACGGCAGTAAGCGTCATACATATCTTGATAGGTCGTCTGAAGCGAGGCATAGTCGGCATGGAAGGAATAAGCGTCTTTCATGACAAACTCGCGCGCGCGCATCACACCAAAACGCGGACGTACTTCATCGCGGAATTTGGTTTGGATGTGGTAAAAGTTTTTTGGCAGTTGTTTGTAGCTGTTGACTTCTTTGCGCACGATGTCGGCAATCACTTCTTCACAAGTCGGGCCCATACAGAAATCGCGGTTATGACGGTCTTTCAGGCGCAGCAGTTCTTTACCGTAAAACTCCCAGCGGCCGGATTCTTGCCACAGTTCGGCAGGTTGTACCACCGGCATCAGCAGCTCCACGCTACCTGCGCGGGCCATTTCTTCACGTACGATATTTTCAACTTTGCGCAATACGCGCAGGCCCATCGGCATCCAAGTATAAAGACCGGATGCGTTGGCTTTGATCAAGCCGGCACGAATCATCAGCTTGTGGCTGGCAAGTGCGGCTTCGGCAGGGGCTTCTTTAAGGGTAGAAATGAAGAACTGGGAGGCTTTCATGGCGTATTTTTCTTTCTTAAAAATAAGTGCGTATTGTAACGCAAAATGTATGGCCGCGTGTTTTTTGAATGGCATCTGATGAAATCGGCTGTTGTTTCACAGAGCTTTTGATTCGGGGCGATTTTTAGGGATGTCAACCCTAATTTATGCACAAAGCCGCATAACCTTGTTTTACCTATAAATTTTTACTGTATGATTATAGTAAAATCTTATAAATATAACTATTTGATTTTATTATGTTTTATTTGATTAAATTTTAGTCAATTTAAGACTTGGTTTGTTCCTAAAGAAAATTTTACGATTACCCAAAG
>NZ_JBQCXF010000555.1:0-1917 GCF_051956635.1 Neisseria sp. P0022.S010
GTTGAAAAGTATTTTATCAGTTGGCCTGATGATGGCGGTTTGTCCGTCATGGGCTTTGGATTTCGGGCGTATTCCTGAAAATGAAATTTCCGTTTATGTGCAGGAATTGGACAGCGGCAAAGTGATTGCCGAACACCGTGCCGATGAATTGCGCAATCCTGCTTCGACGATGAAGCTGGTAACGGCGTTTACCGCGTTTCGTATGCTGGGCGGCGATTATCGTTGGAAAACGGAGTTTAAAACCAACGGCCCAATCAAAGGCGATACGTTGAAAGGCAACGTGTATTGGGTGGGGAGCGGCGATCCTGTGTTTGACCAGCATGATCTGGTGCAAATGCAGCAACAGATGCGCGATAAGGGCATACGCCATATTGACGGACATCTGATACTCGACCGCAGCCTGTGGGGCGATGTGAAGAATCCGGATGATTTTGCTTCCGATTCTGCCGAAAGTTTTATGACTCCACCCGATCCCAATATGTTGGCGTATAAAACCGTTGAACTCCGTGCTGAAAAAGGGGAAGACGGAAACTTGGTCATCCGTACCAATCCGCCGCTGCCGAATCTGAATATTCAAAACAAATTGACGCTTGAGAATAAAGCAGGGAAGTGCAGTGTTTTAAAAAACCACATGAAGACTTCCTATAAAAACAATACGCTGACCGTGTCGGGCAAGCTGCCGGAAAGCTGCTTGGGTCAAGAGCTGTATCTGAATATGTACAGCATGAAAGAATATGTCGGCAAAAGTTTTGTGAACCAATGGCGTCAACAAGACGGTACGGTTTCAGACGGCCTGACGACAGGTGTCGCGCCTCATGATGCACATGTGTTGGCAAGCCATCTATCCAAACCGCTTACCGATATCCTCACCGATATGAACAAGCATTCCAATAATCTGATTGCCCGTTCGGTTTTCCTTAAATTTGCCGGAAACATGTCTGATTACAAGCTGGCGCAGGCCAAGGCTGCCTCTATTGTAAAAAGCGAGCTGGCGGTTGCAGGTATCAATACGGAAGGGCTGGTGTTGGAAAACGGCTCAGGCCTGTCTCGCGTCGAACGACTCAATGCGCGCATGATGGCGCAAATGTTGGAAAAAGCCTACTTCAGCCCGTTTAAAAACGAGTTTATCAGTACGCTGCCGATTGCCGGTAAAGACGGTACGCTTAAAACACGCTTGAAACAGCCCGGTGAAAACCTGCGCCTCAAAACCGGTACGCTTAAAGATGTCCGCGCGCTGGCAGGGTATTGGTTGGGCGAAAAGCCGTTGCTGGTTGTCGTGATTATCAACAGCCAAAAATCAACCGATTATTTACGCGACTTGGATAAGCTGGTGTCTAAAATTGTTCAGCCAGGTGGCGAACATTGGATTGATGCTAAGGCCTCCTGCATGATTAGGTATCAGGCTTGATAAGCTAAAAAAGGCCGTCTGAAAATGTATTGACGTTTTCAGACGGCCTTTGTGTAAGAAGGGGAGGTAAGTATCTATGTCTATTTTGGAAGATGATTTAGGGATTTGATGAATAAGCGTTTGGTGTGAATCCGCTTGAGATGGATGGTCTTTCAGGATTTAAACCATATGTCTGCTTTATTGTGTTGTCCTGTTTATACTATTTAGATAGCTGGATTTTTTATAAAAAGGCATAGGATACAGACGAAAAAATACCGGTAAAAACCGGTATTTTTTATTTTTAACTTGATGGCGCGGCGGACGGGGCTCGAACCCGCGACCCCCGGCGTGACAGGCCGGTACTCTAACCACCTGAGCTACCCCCGCGCATCTATTGTCAGAGAAAAGGAAAAGGAAAGTGGTGGGTGATGAAGGAATCGAACAGCAGACATTCTGCTTGTAAGGCAGACGCTCTACCAACTGAGCTAATCACCCGAAAAAGGGAGATACTGAGAAATCAGCATTTTTCA
>NZ_JBQCXF010000556.1:0-1905 GCF_051956635.1 Neisseria sp. P0022.S010
AATGATAAACAATTTGAAGCTCAAATCATTATGTCTGGAATCATACTACGCAATCAATCAGCCACTATGCGAGTCAATACGATGGGCGGATATATTGACTCCCTGACTCTAAAAGGACGGGAAGTCTTATTTCCGAAAACCAGCGTTCAAGTGAGCGATGACACAAAATTACGCGGCGGCATGCACGTCTGCTTGCCCCAATTCGGACCGGACAGCAAAAATCATCTGGCCCAACATGGTTTCGGCAGAACTTCAGACTGGGAAATCCGCCATCAAAATGAATCGGATATCGGTTTGAAATTAATCAGCACAGAAAGAGGCTATGAACACGTCGAATGGTTGCTTGATTACAGTCTGCCTAACGAAAATGAAGCCATCGCCATCCTAACCGTCTGCAATTACGGCGAATCGCCCGTCCGCACATCCCCGGGATTCCACCCCTACTTTACCGCCGCCGGTACACAATTTGATTTCAACGGCGCCCCATACGATGCCGACTATATCTCCCATACCGAATTTGTTTCCTCCGACCAGGATGCACACGTTGCATTTGACGGCTTGAAACTGGATATCCGCACCCACAATCTGCCTGTGTATGCCCTCTGGAGCGATCGAAACGGCCAATATACTTGTGCAGAGCCAACCGCAGAAGGCAATGCGTTTTGATCCCCCGCCCGAGGCGGACAATTTGTTTCAGGGCACAGCAAAAAACGTTACGCCATGAAAATCAGACTGACAGCTTAAATTATTCTGTAAAGTCATAAATACTTAAAAACCACCCCGAAGGGTGGTTTTCTTATGGCTTACAGGCCATTGTTATTGATTGCATTCGCAATATCGCGTACTGCTGTTACATACATACGGCTGTGGTTGTATTGCCATACTGTGTAGAAGTTATTCAGACCCAAATAGTATTCAAATACGCCTGGACTCGTTTCCAAAGCATACAACACAGCCTTTTCATTATCCGCAACAGCAGCTTGAGGCACCACACCCAAAGCTTTGAAATCTGCGACAGTGCGTGTCAAAGCTGTTTTCTCATCGATAATCGCCTGCAAGTGCGGAGTAATCGTCAGACTTACCGGCACAACCATCTTGCCGCCTGTCTGCCAGCCATGCTGTTTCATATAATTGGCGACAGAAGCCGCCACATCGCCGACATTATTCCAAATATCGCGATGACCATCACCATCATAGTCCACCGCCCATTTACGGTAGCTTGAAGGCATAAATTGCGGCATACCCATCGCACCGGCATAGCTGCCTTTGAAGTCAAAGACATTTTCTTTTTCTTCTTTTGCCATCTGCAGAAGTTCGCTCAACTCGTTTTGGAAGAACTCGGCACGGCGTGGATAATCAAAGGCCAATGTACTCAAGGCATCGGCAACGCGGAAGCTGCCCGTATTTTTGCCGTAATTGGTTTCGATACCGAGAATCGCCACAATCAATTCGGCAGGTACGCCGTATTTGCGTGCCACATCATCGATTACGGCACGATTTGCCGCATAGAATTGTCTGCCGCCATTAAATTTGGCTGCACCAGAGTTACCGGTGCGGAATTCATACCAAGGACGCGAAGTGCTTGGACGGTATATAATGGTAATGATATTGCCTTTATACACCACGCCATTAAAGAAATTACGCAACTCTTCCGCACTGAACCGGCGGTTTTTTACTTCATATTGGATAAACTGCTGAACGTTGACGTTTTCATTAAAGCCGCTGCTGGCAACAGATTCAGCCGCAGCATCAAATACAGGGCGTTTTGCAGAGGAAACAGGCTCAACCGGTTTTGCCGTATCAACAGCAGGCTTTTGCGGGGTACTACATGAAGCTAGAGCCAAAGCAGCCAGACCCATCCCAAAGATTTTGATTTTATTCATAAATAATCTCTTTATTAAATAC
>NZ_JBQCXF010000557.1:0-1901 GCF_051956635.1 Neisseria sp. P0022.S010
TAACGTCAATTATACCGCACTTACTTGCACCCCACCCTGCAAGCCCATAAAATAAAGCCGTTTTTCACTTTGGAGCTGTCTATGCGCCGTTTTGCCCTTCTCGCTCTCAGCCTTGCCGCGACTCAAGCATTTGCTTTGGGTTTCAGCCAAAAGGATACGCTGACCAACACGCGTTATCAGGAAAGCCCTGAAGAAGTTGCCGCACGCGAGTTTAAAGAACACAAAGCCGAGTTGCCGCCCCTGCCCGATACCCAATCGGGCGATTGGTTCGACCTCTATGTCAACGAAACCTACGGCAAGCAGCCTAAAATCCTGCTCAGCAGCCTGCAAATTATGCCTGCGCCTGACAACAGCATCCGCTACGTCTTGAATGTGCGCTCCGACAAAGGCTACGACAACCTCTCCGTCGAAGGCCTCTATTGCGCCCGCACATCCTTTACTTACAGCAAAGACAAACGTTCGTCTTACAAAGTATTCGCTTACGGCGACACAGTAAATCACCGCTGGATTGAGCCGCGCAAAGGCGATTGGAAGCTGATCGGCAATGCGTTCAGCCGCAACGACGCCCTGCACACCGCCCTGTATCAGGCATTCTGTATCGACGGTATGCCGACAACGGTTGAAGGCTTGGTACAACGTTTGAAAGAACGCGGCGGCCGTCACGGCACAACGCTGACCAAGCACGACAAATAAACCGCTTTAATCAACAAAAAGGCCGTCTGAAATTTTTCAGACGGCCTTGTCTTTCAAGACGGCTTAGAATTTGTGATACAGGCCCACAGAAGCGGCTTTTTGTTCAACGCCGCCTTTGTTGGCCGCAGTCAGACGGGTTTTGTTGCCGACTTTCAGATACGCCAGTTGGGCAACTACGCCGGTGCGTTTGCTGAAGGTGTATTGGCCGCCGACAACGACTTGGTCGAATTTATCCACCAATTTTTCGCCACTGTTCACGCCCTTGGCAGGCCAGCCGTGCGCGTAAGTAATGCGTGGGGTCACATTACCGAATTTGTAGCCGACAGTTACCGCTGCATCAACCACTTTCACGGCTTCAGATTTGCCTGAATCAGCAGTGATGTCACTACCCTTGTACTCATTAAAACCATCAGTGAAATAGCCTAAATATTCGTTGCCTGTCTCATGGCCTTTGGCATAGTGTACGCCGCCGCCGACAAAGAGATTGTCTTTATCGTAATAAGTTTCGACTTTGGCAATTTGCGCCGCTTTGACTTTGCCTGATTTGTCGGTGTACGCGCCGTTGTAGTGGCCGTAAGCCGCATTGGCGGTAAAGCCGTTTTTAGAGAAACTCACGCCACCGGTGTATTGGTCTTTGGCCGGTTTGGTGTGCGTGTATTTGTCTGAAGGATTGCGGTTATCGCGCGGTGCGTAAGACACGTTGAATTTGAATCCGCCGAAATCCGGGCTGTCGTAGCGTACAGCAGCGTTACGGTTGCCGGTACGGGTAAAGATGCCCAAGCCTGCGGCATTGGTTTTGTACATCCATGGATCGATGGTGTCCATTTCGTTCAGCATATTGCTGAGTTTACCGGCGCGAATCTTACCGAATTTACCTTGCAAACCGATGAAGGAATCACGAGTGGCAAAACCTTGGGAACCGCCCGTGATTGCTGTTTTTTGTTCAACTTGCCAAATGGCTTTCAAATTGCCGCCCAAGTTCTCGCTGCCTTTGAAACCGATACGGGAAGTATTGTCATTGATGCTGGTTGCGGTAGAGCTGGTTTCAGAACCTGCATCACCTTTGATTTTTACTTGACCGACGGTCACGCTGCTTTTGATTTGACCATACAGAATCACTTCTGCAGAGGCAGCCAGTGGCAAACCGGCAATAACCAAAGCGATAATCGATTTTTTCATTATTCTCTCCAAAACAAAGTTAAAATCTC
>NZ_JBQCXF010000558.1:0-1901 GCF_051956635.1 Neisseria sp. P0022.S010
TAACGTCAATTATACCGCACTTACTTGCACCCCACCCTGCAAGCCCATAAAATAAAGCCGTTTTTCACTTTGGAGCTGTCTATGCGCCGTTTTGCCCTTCTCGCTCTCAGCCTTGCCGCGACTCAAGTATTTGCTTTGGGTTTCAGCCAAAAGGATACGCTGACCAACACGCGTTATCAGGAAAGCCCTGAAGAAGTTGCCGCACGCGAATTTAAAGAACACAAAGCCGAGTTGCCACCCCTGCCCGATACCCAATCGGGCGATTGGTTCGACCTCTATGTCAACGAAACCTACGGCAAGCAGCCCAAAATCCTGCTCAGCAGCCTGCAAATCATGCCTGCACCTGACAACAGCATCCGCTACGTCTTGAACGTGCGCTCCGACAAAGGCTACGACAACCTCTCCGTCGAAGGCCTCTATTGCGCCCGCACATCCTTTACTTACAGCAACGATAAGCGTTCGTCTTACAAAGTATTCGCTTACGGCGACACAGTAAACCACCGCTGGATCGAGCCGCGTAAAGGCGATTGGAAGCTGATCGGCAATGCGTTCAGCCGCAACGACGCCCTGCATACCGCCCTGTATCAGGCATTCTGTATCGACGGTATGCCGACAACGGTCGAAGGCTTGGTACAACGTTTGAAAGAACGCGGCAGCCGTCACGGTACAACGCTGACCAACCACGACAAATAAACTGCTTTAATCAACAAAAAGGCCGTCTGAATTTTTTCAGACGGCCTTGTCTTTCAAGACGGCTTAGAATTTGTGATACAAGCCCACAGAAGCAGCTTTTTGTTCAACGCCGCCTTTGTTGGCTGCAGTCAGACGGGTTTTGTTGCCGACTTTCAGATACGCCAATTGGGCAACTACGCCGGTGCGTTTGCTGAAAGTATATTGGCCGCCGACAACGACTTGGTCGAATTTATCCACCAATTTCTCGCCGCTGTTCACGCCCTTGGCAGGCCAGCCGTGTGCGTAAGTAATGCGTGGGGTGACATTGCCCAATTTGTAGCCGACAGTTACCGCTGCATCAACCACTTTCACGGCTTCAGATTTGCCTGAATCGGCAGTGATGTCACTACCCTTGTACTCATTAAAACCATCGGTGAAATAGCCTAAATATTCGTTGGCTGTCTCATGGCCTTTGGCATAATGTACGCCGCCGCCGACAAAGAGATTGTCTTTGTCGTAATAAGTTTCGACTTTGGCGATTTGTGCCGCTTTGACCTTGCCGGAATTATCGGTGTACGCGCCGTTATAGTGGCCGTAAGCCGCATTGGCAGTAAAGCCGTTTTTAGAGAAGCTCACGCCGCCGGTGTATTGGTCTTTGGCCGCTTGGGTGTGCGTGTATTTGTCTGAAGGATTGCGGTTGTCGCGCGGTGCGTAAGACACGTTGAATTTGAATCCGCCAAAATCCGGGCTGTCGTAGCGTACAGCGGCATTACGGTTGCCGGTACGGGTAAAGATGCCCAAGCCTGCGGCATTGGTTTTGTACATCCACGGATCGATGGTGTCCATTTCGTTCAGCATATTGCTGAGTTTACCGGCACGGACTTTACCGAATTTACCTTGCAAACCGATGAAGGAATCGCGATTGGCAAAACCTTGTGAACCGCCGGTAATGGCCGTTTTTTGTTCAACTTGCCAGATGGCTTTCAAATCGCCACCCAAGTTCTCGCTACCTTTGAAACCGATACGGGAAGTATTGTCATTGATGCTGGTTGCGGTAGAGCTGGTTTCAGAACCTGCGTCACCTTTGATTTTTACTTGACCAACGGTCACGCTGCTTTTGATTTGACCATACAGAATCACTTCTGCAGAGGCAGCCAGTGGCAAACCGGCAATAACCAAAGCGATAATCGATTTTTTCATTATTCTCTCCAAAACAAAGTTAAAATCTC
>NZ_JBQCXF010000559.1:0-1901 GCF_051956635.1 Neisseria sp. P0022.S010
CGATGACGCTTTTGCCGTTTTGCATATTGGTCACGCGTGCGTAGCTGGGAATAGGGAGGGTTTTGTGGGCGGCGGAGAGGGCGTTCATATTGTAACGCTCGCCGCTGGAAGTTTTACGGCCGTGGAATTGGTTGCCGTACCATGAGGCTTTGCCGGTTTGGCTGAAAGAGGAAACTTTGGTCAGCGGCGTGTAGAGTTTGCCGGCAACTTTGTAACTGCGGTTGGCAGAAGGATGCAGTTTTTCGACTCGGACCACGCTGTCGGCAACGGCGGCATTGATGGAAAGGACGCCGATGGTGGCGGCGGCTAAGGAAAGGAGGGTTTTTTTAGTAAAAGTCAAAACGGGTTCCGTTCTTGAGTTGATAACGCAGCGGTTTCAGACGGCCTGTTATACGCCGCCGGCAAAACCGTTTTGTCGCCATGCTTCAAACAGAATGACGGCGACGGTATTGGAAAGATTCATGCTCCTGCTGTCGGGCATCATCGGCAGGCGGATTTTTTGTCCAGCAGGCAGGCTGTCGAGAACTTCGGCAGGCAGGCCGCGTGTTTCGGGACCAAACAGCAACACGTCGCCTTCGCGGAAGGAAACTTCGTCGGGGCGGGTAGAGCCTTTGGTGGTCAGCGCAAAAATACGGCGGCCTTCGAGTGCCTTGAGGCAGTCTTCGAAATTCTCATGTACCGTCAGTTTGGCAAACTCGTGATAATCCAAGCCTGCACGCTTCATTTTGGACGAATCCAGAGGGAAACCAAGCGGTTTGACCAAGTGCAAATCGGCACCGGTATTGGCGCACAGGCGGATAATATTGCCCGTATTGGGCGGGATTTCGGGTTGGTACAAAACTATGGTAAACATATAAATCAATCACTTATAGATTGGCATAATGCCGAAATGTTCCATGGGTGTCAAAAACTTTAAGCTATTTTTTCATTGGCGGCCGCGCCAAACTCCAGCAAAAAATCTTACCTGCGCCTGATTTTTTCAGCGTTTTCGCCAATTCGTTTAAAGTCGAGCCGGTGGTGAAGACATCATCAATTAACAGAATATTACACGCCTTCGGCAATTCGGCTTTGATTTTAAATGCATTCTTGATATTTCGCAGACGTTCGTCGCTTTTCAGCGTACTTTGCGGCTCGCCATGCCGTCTGAAAACCGTGTGGCGCGGCAGCAGCGTCCAGCCGTAGCGTTTTGCCAAAATATCCGTCAATACCTCGCTTTGGTTGAATCCGCGCTTGAGCCGCCGCTCTTTGCTCAAAGGCATGGGCAGGACGAAATCGAAGTGTTCCGTCGCCAGCCAGTCCGGTGCGTTTTGGCTCATCAAATCTGCCAACGGACGGCTCATGCCCAAATCGGCCAAGTGTTTCAGCTCGCGTATCATGCTGCTGACGGGCGGTTCGTAATACAGCGAGGCCCACATTCTATCAAATGCAGGCGGCTTTTTCTGACAACTGCCGCACACTGCCCCGCCCGCGATATGGCGGAAACACAAAGGGCAGCTTTGTGCCGCGTCGATAAAATATTCCGTCAAATCGTTTGCGCAGCCTCGGCAAAGGCCGTCCGAAACGGAATCGTGGCATAATACGCAACGTCGCGCATTGAGCTGTTTCAAACTGCGCCACCAAGAAAGAACATTCATGCCACACTCCGCCAAAAAAGTTTATCTGATACACGGTTGGGCGGCGAACCGCCATGTATTCGACGATTTGATACCGCGCCTGCCTGCCGATTGGGACGTTCGCGCGCTTGATTTGCCCGGACACGGCGATGCGCCTTTTACCGAACCGTTTGATATTGCCGCCGTTGCCGAAGCCTTCGCCGGACAAATCGACACGCCGGCACACATTCTCGGCTGGTCGCTGGGCGGACTGGTTGCCCTGTATCTGACCGCGCTTTATCCCGACAA
>NZ_JBQCXF010000560.1:0-1892 GCF_051956635.1 Neisseria sp. P0022.S010
AGGCGTGTTTTCACACGCCCTTATATCTTTTTCAGACGGCCTTAAGATTGAAAAAATCAACCTCTTTTGTGTTTGCCGCCAAAGCTGTCGTTAGACTTACGCCTGCCTTTAAAGCCTTCGCCGCCTTTTTTAAAACCATCAGCTTTTTTGAAACCATCTTTCTTAAAGCCATCTTTCTTGAAACCGTCTTTTTTATGGCCTTCGCCGCGTGATTTGCCGCCGAAGCCTTCTTTAGCCGGTTTCTTATCGCCACGCCAGCCGCCGGATTTTCTCTCGCCCCAGCCGCCTTTGCCTTTCGGTTTGCCGCCTGCGGATTTGCGCTTGCGGGTCGGCTCCATGCCTTCGACGGTCACTTCGTTCAGCTTACGGTCGATATATTTTTCGATTTTGTGCACTTTGACGTATTCGTTCACTTCGGCGAAGGTAATCGCAATACCCGTGCGCCCTGCCCGTCCGGTACGGCCGATGCGGTGGACGTAGTCTTCCGCCTGTTTCGGCAGGTCGTAGTTGATGACGTGGGTGATGGTCGGCACGTCGATACCGCGGGCGGCAACGTCGGTGGCAACCAAAATTTTGCAGCGGCCTTTGCGCAAATCCATCAGCGTGCGGTTTCGCCAGCCTTGCGGCATGTCGCCATGCAGGCAGTTGGCGGCGAAACCTTTTTCGTACAAATCGTCGGCGATGACTTCGGTCATGGCTTTGGTGGACGTGAAAATCACGCATTGGTCGATGTTGGTGTCGCGCAGGATGTGGTCGAGCAGTCGGTTTTTGTGGCGCATATCGTCGCAGTACAGCAGCTGCTCTTCAATTTTGCCTTGGTCGTCCACGCGCTCGACTTCGATGATTTCAGGGTTTTTCGTCAGTTTACGCGCCAGTTTGCCGACCGCGCCGTCCCAAGTGGCGGAGAACAATAAAGTCTGACGGTCGGTCGGGGTGGCTTCGACGATGGTTTCGATGTCGTCGATAAAACCCATGTCCAGCATACGGTCGGCTTCGTCCAAAATCAGCACTTCCAAGCGGGCGAAATCGACTTTGCCGCTTTGCATCAAGTCCATCAGACGGCCCGGCGTGGCGACAATCAGGTCGACCGGTTTGCTCAGGGCGCGGGTTTGGTAGCCGAAAGATGCGCCACCAACGATGCTGACGGTGCGGAACCAACGCATATTTTTGGCGTACGCCAGCGCGTTTTTCTCGACTTGCGCCGCCAATTCACGGGTCGGCGTCAACACCAACGCGCGCGGACCTTTGCCCGGTTTCTCGCTGCGTTTGGTCAGCCGCTGCAACGTCGGCAGCAGGAAGGCGGCGGTTTTGCCGGAGCCAGTTTGCGCCGAAGCCATGATGTCGCGGCCCTCCAAAGCAAACGGAATGGCTTGCGCCTGAATCGGCGTCGGGCTTTCGTAACCCTCGCTGCGCAC
This sequence comes from Neisseria sp. P0022.S010, assembly GCF_051956635.1. Lineage (NCBI taxonomy): Bacteria > Pseudomonadati > Pseudomonadota > Betaproteobacteria > Neisseriales > Neisseriaceae > Neisseria > Neisseria sp. P0022.S010. Next base: position 1,416 of record NZ_JBQCXF010000560.1, read on the forward strand.
GGCGGACAAGATGTTTTTATCAAGGTTCAAATCGGCAAATTTAATAGACATGGCTATCCTAAAGAGACAACAACGCGCACGCCTGAACGGTTTTCAGACGACCTGAAGCAAAGGAAAGTAACGATACGGGAAATGTGAAGTTACAGGGTTGTCGCAAGCATCTTGCTTGTGGTTAACATCGACGACAACCTGCACAGAAAAGGCTTTGCAAATATGCAAGCAATAAAAGAAACGCGCCCGAAACGGCGGTTTAGGTTGGATGACGATGGCTTCGTATCAAAAGGCGAACTGCGGATGATAAAGGAGAAAACCGCCCAGGTCAAGCAAAACAGGCTGCAACTGCAAAATCAAGCTATAATGCCGTTTTATTGAATCAGCACGGATGAATCCGACATGAAGTTTTTCAAAACTGCCGTCTTATTACCTGCATTTGCCGTTGCCCTGTTGCTCGGCGCGTGCAGCGGATCGGAGAGTTAT
>NZ_JBQCXF010000561.1:0-1884 GCF_051956635.1 Neisseria sp. P0022.S010
ACAGTGAATAGCCGATTAGACGTGAAGCAATCTTGTTTCAAAAATAATCAAACCGTCAGTCAGACAACATAGCGAACGAGCAATTATGGAACAACAACAAAATAAATATATCAGTGCCTTAGACATTGGTACGTCCAAGGTCATCGCCTTAATCGGCGAGATTCGGGAAGATAATGAAATCCACATTGTCGGCTTGGGCCAAAGTCCTTCACGCGGCCTGCGTGCAGGTATGGTGACCAATATCGATGCTACCGCGCAAGCCATTCGTCAGGCGGTAGAAGATGCCGAGTTGATGGCAGATACCAAAATTTCCCACGTTGTCACCGGTATTGCCGGTAACCATATCCGCAGCCTGAACTCACAAGGCGTGGTCAAAATTAAAGATGGCGAAGTATCGCAAGCCGACATCGATCGTGCCATCGAAACAGCCAAAGCCATCAATATTCCGCCTGATCACAACATCTTGCATACCGTGGTTCAAGAGTACATCATCGACAACCAACCCGGTGTGAAAGAGCCTATCGGCATGAGCGGCGTGCGTTTGGACACCCGCGTACACATCATTACCGGTGCGAACACTGCTTTGCAAAATATCCAAAAATGTATCCAACGCTGCGGCCTGCAAATGGATCAAATCATGCTTCAGCCTTTGGCGAGCGGTCACGCTGTTTTGACTGAAGACGAAAAAGATTTGGGCGTGTGCGTCATCGATATCGGTGGTGGTACAACCGACATCGCGGTTTATACCAATGGCGCCATCCGCCATACCGCGGTTATTCCCGTTGCCGGCGATTTGATTACCAAAGACTTGGCGCAAGCCCTGCGTACGCCGCACAGTGCCGCTGAGTACATCAAAATCCATTACGGTGCCGCCATTCCGACTATGGACGGCTTGGATGAAATGATTGAAGTTCCTAGTGTTGGCGACCGTCAATCACGTCAAATTTCACGCCGCGTATTGGCTGAAATCATCGGCCCGCGCGTAGAAGAGATTTTGGAATTGACGCTGAACGAATTGCGCCGTTCCGGCTTCCCAGAAGAAGTGTTGACTTCTGGTATCGTTTTGACCGGTGGTGCCTCTATGTTGACCGGTATTGTTGAGTTGGCGGAAGAAGTCTTTAATTTGCCGGCACGTATCGGTGTTCCACAAGAAATGGGCGGCGTATCCGAGCGTATTCGCAATCCACGCTATTCAACAGCAATTGGCCTGCTTCAGACGGCCTATGCTGCCGAAGAGGGTGAACAAACCAGCCGAACCGGTGCAATTGCCCTGAATGATTCAGGCAAAAAAATGGGTCTGTGGGAAAAAATCCAAAGATTCTTCAGAGACAATTTCTGATAAAAGTTTTCAGGGCAGGCGGTGTAGCAACCGTTTGTCCTGAATATTTAAGTGGAATTAAACGGTTTTAAATAATTGCTAAGTGGATAATTTAAAACTTGTATATTTTCTGTTAAAAAATGTAGTAAAAATATAACGCCGACAGCCGAATGGTAAGAAGATTTTTGCCAGTATCTGGATACTTCTTATATAATACGGATAATGAGTTATTTTTGAACCGTCCTTATAAAGCGGGGCGCGGAGGATTATTGAATGGAATTTGTTTACGACGTAGCAGAATCAGCAACGAGCCCTGCTGTTATTAAAGTTATCGGTTTGGGCGGCGGCGGCTGTAATGCCATCAACAACATGGTTGCCAACACTATTCATGGTGTTGAGTTCATCAGTGCCAATACCGATGCGCAATCATTGGCAAAAAACAATGCGGCTAAACGCATTCAATTGGGTACAAACCTGACTCGCGGTTTGGGTGCCGGTGCAAATCCTGAAATCGGCCGCGCCGCTGCTCAAGAAGATCGCGAAGCCATCGAAGATGCCATCCGCGG
>NZ_JBQCXF010000562.1:0-1882 GCF_051956635.1 Neisseria sp. P0022.S010
CCTTATGCCTATCTTTGCCATTATCGGCATTTTGTCCAGCACCGTATACCTGAGCCTCGCCGCTTGGATGCTTTACGAAAGCGTGTTCAAAAAGAAAAGCCCTCTGTCGGCATAATCCTCGGATTTAAAATTTTAAGGTAAGGCCGTCTGAACATTCAAACGGCCTTGTTTCATTCCATACTATCAATCATTTGGCTGTACGGCCAATTCAATCATCGCTTCGCGCAAACCATCCAAGCCTAAACTTTCGGCAACGGAAACATTCACGCCGACGGCATGCCCGGAGTTGTCGCGCAAAATACCTGCTTCACGCATACCCGACGGCAGCAAATCGATTTTGTTGTACACCACCAATTGCGGAATTTCATGCGCGCCGATTTCTTCCAAGACTTCGTTGACATCGTCCATCTGCCGTTCAAAATCGGGATTGGACGCATCAACGACGTGCAGCAGCACATCCGCCATCGCCGTCTCTTCCAAAGTAGCGGAAAACGCCGACACCAGCTTGTGCGGCAAATCACGGACGAAGCCGACGGTATCCGTCAGAATCACGCTCGCCTCGTGCGACAGGAAAAGCCGACGCGCAGTGGTATCCAAAGTGGCGAACAACTGGTCTTTCGCCAATACGTCCGCTTTGGTCAAACGGTTGAACAGGCTGGATTTTCCGGCATTGGTATAGCCGACAATGGCAAAGGTTTTCAGACGGCCGCTCATGCGTGATTTACGGCGTGTGGCGCGTTGTTTGCGGACATCGGCAAGCTGTTTTTTCAATGCCGTGATTTTTTGTCCGATTAAACGGCGGTCGGTTTCCAACTGGGTTTCGCCCGGCCCTTTCAAGCCGATACCACCCTTCTGACTTTGCAAATGTCCATAACCGCGTACCAGTCGTCCGCTCAAATGGTTCAGCTGAGCCAACTCCACCTGCAACTTACCTTCCTGCGATTGGGCGCGTTTGGCAAAAATTGCCAAAATCAAACCCACTCTGTCGAGTACGCGGCATTGAAGCTCTTTTTCCAGATTACGCTCTTGTGTCGGCGTAAGTTCGTGGTTGAACACGACCAGCCCGACATCATGCTGCTTGACCACTGCCGCCAACTCTTCTGCCTTGCCCGTACCGACAAACAAAGCCGGATGCGGTTTGTCGCGGCGTGAAGTTTCGATAGAAACCAAATCGCCGCCGGCCGCGCCCACCAATTCTGCCGCTTCGGTCAAGGCCGTCTGAAAGCCGCGCTCGCGCGTTTCGTTTGCGCCGGAATAGTCCGCCGTCAGCATTACGCCGACCAAGAGGACGCGTTCGGGCTGTTCCAAAGATTTATCGACGGAAAACAGATTGCGCTTGCTCAAAAAATTTCCTTTCAGACGGCCTTATGGCTGGGTCAAAGTGCTAATTAACGGTTTTTCAAAATATCGGCGAAATATTCGGTCACTTCTGCCAAACGTCCGCCTTGCGCGGCATAAGGCTGCATTACGGCCACCAGCTGCTCCAACACTTCACGCGTTTCAGTTTGCGCGTGTTCGCGGTAGAGCCACATATTTTGCATGGTCACCGTAGTCAATGCCTCGCGTACATTAAGCAAGAGCAAGTGGCGGCAAGACTCGTAGCCTTGGCGCAAATCGCCGGCCGCATAGGCGGTAACCGACAATTCATAGTCGATGTCCAACTGATAAACATTGCTTTGGACAAAAAGAATATCGTCTGTTGGGAACAGAATGCGTTTCGCCATCAGGCCGATCGCATGGGAAATGCGGTATTTTCCTTCCTGGCGCAGCATGGTTTGCGCAAGGTAGAGACACTCGGCACGGCGCGGGTTGTAATCGTAGCCTGCCAACCAAGTCGCCAAGGCTTCATCGCGTTTGCCCATTAATTTGTAGCACTCGCCCA
>NZ_JBQCXF010000563.1:0-1878 GCF_051956635.1 Neisseria sp. P0022.S010
CACTTTATTTACTAATTATTTTTATCGTATGTAAATTAGTGTAATCAGTCAAGCAGATTTCAACGCTTTATCCTCTTTCAGACGGCCTCTTGATTCAGGTCAAACGGAAGCCTGCTCATCAGGCTGTTCAAACTGCCATTTCAAGGCATCGGCCAATGCCGTCCTGCGTTTTTGATGGCATTCTACAGCTTTACATAACTCCTCCGCATTTCCCCAAAACACAAAACGTTCACGCGCACGGGTAATGGCTGTGTAAAGCAAAGCCTTATCCAAACCTCGGGCTTCCTCTTCGCTTTCCGTCGTTGCAGGTACTGACGGCGGCAACAGCCATACTTCCCGATATTCCGAACCTTGGCTCTTGTGTACCGTTATAGCAAAAGCCGATTCAAAATCGGGCAAACGGCTGATGGCAATTTTTTTGAACCCATCTTTCTCAGGAAAATATGCAGACAAACCATTCAACGATTCTTTATCCGGCATAATCAGCCCGATGTCGCCGTTAAACACTTCCAGCATGTAATCATTGTGCGTAATCATGATGATTTGTCCGGCAAACCAAGGCGTTTCGCCCGAAACCTTGCCTTGCCGTTGCAGGTATTCTTGATAAGCCTGATTCAAATCATCCGCATCCTGCCGCCAAGCCGCCAATACCACCACATCGGCAGCATGACCATAGGCGAGTGCAACATTATTCTCTGCCACGGCCTGCCAATAATCCTGTTGCTTTTGATATAGCAAGGCAACCTGCTCTTTCAGACGGCCTGATTTCATTTCCAATTCTTTGGGGAACTTGTCAAACTGTTCGACCGCAGTTTGCTTTTCCCCGGACACCACCGCCCTCGCCAAACAACCGATACCGCTGTCTGCACCAAAACGGTGGCTGAACGTCAATTTAGCATTGTTTTGCGATAAAGCCTGTGGCTGCCCTTTAATCTCAAAACCATGATTGGGCAGGTACACTTCCAACTTTTCAGCGGTTTCTTTATCCAAAGCTGTCGGACGCGATAATGCCGCCAACACGGCCCCCAATCCAACCGACGGCAACTGGTTTTCATCGCCAAGCAACACCAGACGACAGCCGGTCGGCACGGCACGCAACAAATCCAACACCAGCGGCAAATCCAACATCGACGCCTCATCCACCACCAAAACATCCAAAGCAAACGGATGTTCATGATTGAACGCAGGACGCATTTGCGGCGGACGCAGTTTCAACAATCGATGGACAGTCTGCCCTTCCAAGTTTTCCAAATGCGCTTTAATGCTCGGAGATAAATCAAAACCGTCCAAAGCACGCTGCAAAGCCCGTGCCATATGCGCAGCCGCTTTGCCCGTCGGCGCCGCCAACGCGATACGGGGCAGCTTCGTACTGTTATTGCAAATCAGACCCAAAAGCTTTGCTACGGTCGTCGTCTTACCCGTACCCGGCCCACCGGTAATCAACATAAAATTTTGCAGCAAGGCCAAAGCCGCAGCATCCCGTTGCTCTTTACTGTCTTTAGGGTCAAACCAATCGCTCAGGCTTTTTGAAGCCGCCATGAAATTCACTTCTTCCGCCTCGGCACTTGCCAGCCGTTTGATTTCAGTAGCCAAATCATGCTCCAACTGCCACATCCGCCCTAAAAATAATTTCCGTCCGTACAGGATAAGCGGTTTATCCGCATTGCCGACCAAATTCGGCAAGTTGCTTAAGGCATCGGCATCCGCTTTATCCAAGTAAATGAACGAATGCCCGTTTTGCAAGGCTGCAAACAGTCGAACCACATAATGCTCAATAACGGATGCCCCCTGCACTTCGTGGCGGCGGAAAAACGCTATAGCCGCATCTGCGGCAGAGGAAAGGATAGAGTCGGTCGGATTCATGGCTCAGGCTTAAGT
>NZ_JBQCXF010000564.1:0-1878 GCF_051956635.1 Neisseria sp. P0022.S010
GAAGCAGTAGAGGCGGCTTCGGCTTGAGCGCCTGCAGCTGCGTTTTCACCCCATGCCGCAGGGTATTTGTAACCGGCAAAGCGTTTTTGTGAGTAGGCTTTGAACTCGTCAGAGTTGTAGGCTTCGGCTACATCTTTCAGCCATTGGCTGTCTTTGTCGGCAGTGCGGACGGCAGACCAGTTAACGTAGGCAAAGCTTGGCTCTTGGAACAGGGCTTCAGTCAGTTTCATGCCGCTGCTCATGGCGTAGTTGCCGTTAACGATGGCAAAGTCAACGTCGGCACGGCTGCGTGGCAGTTGGGCGGCTTCAAGCTCTACGATTTGGATGTTTTTCGGATTTTCGGCAATATCGTTTTTAGAAGCAGTCAGCGGATTAACGTCGGCTTTCAGTTTAATCCAGCCCAATTCGTTCAACATAACCAATGCACGGGCAAAGTTAGATGGGTCGTTAGGTGCAGAAACGCTGGCACCGTCTTTCACTTCGTCCAAAGATTTCAGTTTGCCAGGGTACAGGCCCAAAGGTGCAGTCGGTACTTGGAAGGCTTCAACGATGTCCAGTTTGTGTTCTTTTTTGAAGTCGTCCAGATAAGGTTTGTGTTGGAAGATGTTGATGTCCAATTCGCCTTCAGCCAAAGCAAGGTTGGGGCGCACATAGTCGGTGAATTCGATCAGTTTGACTTTATAGCCTTTTTTCTCCAAAGCCGGTTGGATTTGGTCTTTTACCATATCGCCGAAGTCGCCGACGGTTGTACCGAAGACGATTTCTTTTTTCTCTGCGCCGTTGTCGGCAGAAGAAGCGGCAGAAGCAGCAGGCGCGCTGTCTTTTTGACCGCCGCAGGCAGCCAGTACGATGGCGAGCGCAGCGGCTGAAAGGGTTTTGAAGAATGTGTTGATTTGCATATTTTGCTCCTGATGGATGATAAAACGGTTTCAGACGGCCTCAAGCTACCGCCGTCAAAAAAGAGGGATTGTAAATCTATTTTGGAACTATGAGGATGTTTTTTGTAAATTTATTTGGAATATATATCCTAATATGTTCTAAATAGATAACAGGCCGTCTGAAAAATAGTAAGTCCATTTCAGACGGCCTGGTTTGTTTAACGTTTATCCAGTTTGCGTGCCAATCTGTTGCCGATACCTTGAATCAGGATAACGAGTAAAACCAGGATGGCGACGATGAAGATGATGACTTCCATTTGATAGCGGTAGTAGCCGTAACGGATGGCAAGGTCGCCCAAACCGCCGCCGCCAATCATGCCTGCTGCCGCACTGTACGACAGAAGGCCGATAGCCAGTACGGTAATGCTGGAAACCATACCTGCACGCGCCTCATTTAAAAGCACTTTGCAGATGATGCTCATGGGCGAGGCACCCATTGCGGAGGCCGCTTCAATCACGCCTCTGGGCACTTCGCGCAGGTTTTGCTCTACCAGACGGGCGAAGTAGAACAGGCCGGATACGCTCAATACCAATGAGGCGGCAACCGGGCCGATGGTCGTGCCGATGATGGCGCGTGTAACAGGAATCATGGCAATCATCAGGATGACGAAAGGGAATGCGCGCATCAGGTTGACCAGATTGTCCAAAAATAAATTCAGCTGTTTATTATAGTGCAACTGATGACTTGATGTCACAAACAGCAATACGCCCAAAATCGTACCGAAGATAACGGCGAAAGTAGTCGATAGACCGACCATAATAAAGGTTTCGCCCAAGGCTTGGATAATTTCGCCCTTCATGCTGACGATGGTCTCAACAGCACTTTCAAATGTCAAATTTGCCATATTAGTCCTCTCGAATCAGCTCTTGCCCGATTTCGGATTGGGCATGGATTTGGTTGCCGTGTACTTCAACGATTTCCAGCAGACGGCCTTTGTCC
>NZ_JBQCXF010000565.1:0-1877 GCF_051956635.1 Neisseria sp. P0022.S010
CGTCTGGCAAACGCGCGGCCATGCGGCTCAATCGCATATCGAGCTAAACGAACGCAAAGCGCCATGGAGTGCAGCCAAATTGCCAAGCGAACTCAACAAAGCACGCAGCAACCGCAATGGTCTTCGCTCAACACACACCAGCCCGAAGCCAGCCGTAACGAACGCGCAGCCTATGTCGGTTCTTTAAGCGAAAAATTAAAAGTTTAAAATCGCTGTTGAACAAAAAGGCCGTCTGAAACCCAAATGTTTCAGACGGCCTTTTAATCTTAGCAGGCAAATACTTATTCGGCAGCTTTGGTTTCGCGTTTCAAACCGCCGCCAAGTGCTTTATACAAGTCGGCAAGGTTTTCCAGACGGGTCAGCTGATTGGCCAAAAGAGCAGTTTCTGCGCTGTAACTGCTGCGCTCGGCATCCAGCAAATCCAATGCACTGGATACGCCATGTTTGTAGCGCAGGCTGATGAGGCGCAGGCTGTCGTTGTAGGCACGGCTTTGTTTACTCAACGCTTCATAGCTTTTATCCAGCTGTTCGCGCGCAACCAAAGCATTGGAAACGTCTTTAAATGCGGATTGAACAGCGGCTTCATAAGCAACGATTTGTGCCTGTTGGCGCAGTTTGGCTACGTCAAGATTGGCTTTGTTGGTACCCCAGTCAAAGATAGGCAGCGTGATGGACGGTGCAAACGCCCAAACACCCGTGCCGCTCTTAAACAGGCCACTCAACTCGCCGGAAGCTGTACCGACAGAACCGGTCAGGCTGATGCGTGGGAAAAACGCCGCACGTGCCGCACCGATGTTGGCATTGGCTTGTTTGAGCGCGTGTTCAGCCGCACGGATATCCGGACGGTTGAGCAACACGTCCGAACTCAAACCGGCAGGCAGCTTGGTCATTTTGAACTGCTTGCTCAAAGGCAGACCGGCAGGCAAGTCTTCAGGCAAAGGTTGATTAATCAACATAGCCAAAGAATTGCGCGCTTGCTCGCGGTTTTTCACTGCAGATGCGTAATCGGCTTTGGCTGATTCGATCAGGGCTTCCTGTTGGCGCAAATCAACGGCGGAAATCACGCCGGCCTTATGGCGTAATTGCGAGAGCTTGTAAGTCGCTTCACGGGTTTGTAATACGCGTTGTGCCAATGCCATGGTTTCTTCGGCGTAGCGTTCGTTGAAGTAGGCTTTGGCAACGGTAGAAATCAGGGTCAGATGGGCGGCATCGCGGTTGGCAGCCACATTGAAATAACCTTGCAACGCGGCTTCACTGGTACTGCGGACACGGCCGAAGAGGTCAAGCTCATAAGAGGCTGCGCCCAAACCCACGCTGTATTGGCTGCTAACGCTGCCGCCACTCAAACTGCCTTGACGCGAACCCGTACCGCTGGCATTGACGGTTGGCAACAAATTATTACGCGCAATCATATATTGCTTGCGGTAGATTTCCGCATTCAGCGCGGCTGTACGCAAATCGGTATTGCGTTCCAATGCGATGTCGATTAGACGGTGAAGGCGCGGATCGGCAAAGTAATCTTGCCAACCCAATTCAGCGGCACGGATACCGTCGTCAACAGTATCGTATTTAAACGTATCGGCCACGGCAACTTGAGGCTGCTCATATTTCGGCATCATGGTACAGGCCGACAAAGCCACAGCGGCGGCAACGGCGGTCAGTACAGGTTTGAATGTAATCTTCTTCATTTTAGAATCCTTTAGCATTTTGAGGCCGTCTGAAAAGTTTTCAGACGGCCTTTGCTTTAATACTTGTCTGAATCGTGTTTACCGTCTTCAATCATGCCGGCTTCAGCGGCGTGTTTGGCGGCCATCTCATGCTCGTGTGCGGTTTCTTTAAAGAATTTGCGCACAACCACATAGAACAAAGGCACAAGG
>NZ_JBQCXF010000566.1:0-1875 GCF_051956635.1 Neisseria sp. P0022.S010
CCCAATTCGCTTTCATTGGCGGAAACGATTTCGACCTGCCAGCGGTTGCGCTCGGCGTAGCGGCTGTACATACGAAGCAAATCGCCTGCAAACAGCGCGGCTTCGTCGCCGCCCGTTCCGGCGCGTACCTCGATAAAGATATTTTTGTCGTCGTCGGCATCTTTTGGCAGCAGCAGTTTTTGCAATTCGGTATCGAGTTCGTCGATTTTGGCTTTTGCCGCTTCGATTTCTTCGGCGGCAAAGTCTTTCATTTCAGGGTCGGACAGCATTTCTTCGGCATCTGCCAAGTCGCTTTGCGCCAGCTGGTAGTTTTGGAAGACTTCGACAACGGGGGTCAGTTCGGCGTGTTCACGTGTGAGTTTGCGGTAGTTGTCCATGTCGGACGTGGCTTCAGGCTGACCGAGCAGGTGGGTGACTTCTTCCAGTCGGTCGCTGAGTTGTTGTAGTTTTTCTAAAATAGACGGCTTCATAAATTTTCCAAAATACGGATGCCGTCGAGTGGTCTACAACGGCGAAATAAGGAGTCATTATAATGGGTTTGAATGAAAATTCAAAAAGATATGATTGATTGGAAAGGCCGTCTGAAACCTGTTTTTGAGTTTCAGACGGCCTTTTTTAGTATGGGCTTATTTAGGTGCAGCCAAGATACCTGTTTGGTTCAGCAGGAACAAAACTGTAAATCCGGTCAAATAAATCAAACCGATAATGGCGAGGAAGTTCATGCCCATGGTCAGTTTGTGGCGTTTGTCGCCTTTGACGAGGCGGTAGTTCAGCCAAGCGAACACAGGGGCTGAAACGAAGGCGGTGATCATGGCGAATTTGAGCAGCTCGGCCATCGCGCTGTTGAACCAGAAAATCACGGCCAAGCCCGAGCCTGCAACCCAGACGTTCCAAGCAAATAATTCGGCATTTCCGGTTTTGTCTTTACCGCGCAGCAGGCGTACCGGTTCGGCAATCGCGCGCGCGTAGCCGTCTACTACGGTAATGGTGGTGCCGTACATACAGGCAAAGGCGATAAATGCCACCAGCGGACGCGACCAGTCGCCGATGGTAACGGCGTACATATTAATCAGTTGGCCAACATATTTGCCACCGGCCATTTGTACTTCCTCGCCGTTGCCGTATTGTACATATGCACCCAAGGCGAGGAAAACGACCGCCAAAATCGCGCTAGTAATGTAGCCGACGTTGAAGTCGAAAATACCGTCGCGGTAGCTGGAAGGGTTGATGCGTTGTTTTTCGGTTACCCACAAAGAGTTGATGGCGGAAATTTCAATCGGCGCAGGCATCCAGCCCATCAGCGCGATTAAGAAGCCCAAGCCGGTCAGCGTCCAAGGGGTGGGCTCGATAAAGTCGGGCTTCATCTGCATACCGCGAGACATGGCAACGGCTGCCGCGGCAACGGTGGCAATGGTCAGGCTGACGATGATGATTTTGGAAACGTTGTCCAATGCTTTATAGCGGCCGCTTGCCAGAATCAGCAGGCAGGAAGCCATGATCAGGGCGGACACTATACCGGTATCGAGAGTCAGTGATGGGATTGCCATTTTGACGATGGCGGCGGTAACGATGGCAACCGCACCCGCGTTAATCGTTGCCGATGCAATACACAAAATCAAAAATACCCACAAATAAACGCGGCTTTTTTCGGCATAGCCTTCAATCAGGCTTTTGCCCGTGTCCAGTGTGTAATGTGCGCTGAAGCGGAAAAACGGGTATTTAAAGAGATTAGTCAGAATAATGATCAGCGCAAGCTGCCAGCCGTAAAGCGCACCTGCCTGCGTGGAGGCAATCAGGTGCGAGCCGCCGACCGCTGCCGAAGCCATCATGATGCCCGGGCCGAGGGCATTAATTTTGCTCTGCCAGGTAGAGGAG
>NZ_JBQCXF010000567.1:0-1867 GCF_051956635.1 Neisseria sp. P0022.S010
TGTTTCTGTTTTCAGACGGCCTTTTGAGTTGCTTTAATTAACGGTGATACTGACGGGACAGTTCGTGTACGGTATCGACCAAAATTTTGGCGTGTTCCGGATCGGCGTGTTGGTTGATGCCGTGTCCGAGGTTGAATACATGGCCGCTGCCGTTGCCGTAGTCGGCGAGGATGCGTGCGACCTCGTTGCGGATAGATTCCGGTGTGCCGAAGAGGGCAAACGGGTCGAAGTTGCCTTGCAGGGCAACTTGTTCGCCGACGCGACGGCGGGCTTCGCCGATGTTGCAGGTCCAGTCTAAGCCCAATGCATCTGCGCCGATTTCTGCCATGCTTTCCAGCCATAAGCCGCCGCCTTTGGCAAATACGATAACAGGCACGCGGCGGCCTTCGCTTTCGCGTTTGAGTCCGGCAACGATTTGTCGGATGTACTTCAGGCTGAATTCTTTAAATGCGGCATCGCTCAACACGCCGCCCCAAGTGTCGAAAATTTGTACAGCTTGTGCGCCGGCATCGATTTGGGCGTTGAGGTAGGCGGTAACGGCTTGAGCATTGGTGTCGAGGATTTTATGCAGCAAATCAGGGCGTGAATACATCATGGTTTTGATGGTGCGGAATTCTTTGCTGCTGCCGCCTTCAACCATGTAGCAGGCAAGTGTGAATGGGCTGCCTGAGAAGCCGATCAGCGGAACTCGGCCGTCTAGTGCTTTACGGATGGAAGTTACGGCATCAAAGACGTATTGCAGTTTTTCCATGTCAGGAACTTGCAGTTTTGCAATGTCGACTTCGTGTTGCAAGGCGCGTTCAAATTTCGGGCCTTCGCCTTCGGCAAAATACAGGCCCAAACCCATGGCATCGGGAACGGTCAGAATATCGGAAAACAGAATTGCCGCGTCTAGATCAAAACGTTCTAAAGGTTGGATGGTAACTTCGGTTGCCAACTCGGTGTTTTTGCACAAATCGAGAAAGCTGCCTGCACGTGCGCGCGTGGCTTTGTATTCAGGCAGATAGCGTCCGGCTTGGCGCATCATCCAGATAGGAGTGTATTCGACAGGCTGTTTGAGCAGGGCGCGGAGGAAAGTGTCGTTTTTCAGAGCAGTCATGGTAGAGAGGCTTTCTGATTTGGTGTGTTGGACAAAGTTCAGACGGCCTTAGATATGTATTGAGGCCGTCTGAAATGATTAAATGGTTGGTTCTGTTTAGATTTCATATTGTCGCTTAGTGCGAAATCAGCACATCAATTGGGTTGAGTAAGGGCTGCCGGATGTTCTTCTTCGGCCACGCTTTCCAAAACCAGATTGCGTTGTTCTTGCGCTTTTTGCGGTTGGTCGGTTTCATCAAACACGCGGGCCAAGACCAAATGTGCGGATACGCTGGGTTGCAGGGCGATGCTGGCTTCGAGGTAGCCTTGGGCTTTGCCCCAAAGTTTGCGGCCGTAGGCCAGTTGGCCAAGATACATCAACAGCGGTGCATTGTCGGGTTGTTCCTGCAGCCAAGAATCTGCCAAGTCGATGGCTTTTTGTTGCTCGCGCTCGCTTAGGAAGCGTACGGATTCGACAAATGCTTCCAAAAGCTCGGGCTGGCGGGTTTGCGGATAATGGGTTTTAACCCATTTGACTGCATCGGCATACAAACCCAAACGCTCGTATTTTTCGGCAATCGCGACACATAATTCGCCTGATTTCAAGCTTTCTGGAATGTGTTTCAAACAAGCTTTCAGACTGCGTGCATCGGTCACTTCGCTTAAGAGGCGGCGATATGCCCAATTTTGATACTGTTCGGCTTCGTAATCGTTGATGGCGCCGGCTTTGACCAGTTTTTCTGCTTTTGCCAAGACATCTGCAGCATCGCCGTGATCAAAGGCATAACGC
>NZ_JBQCXF010000568.1:0-1866 GCF_051956635.1 Neisseria sp. P0022.S010
AGATATTGCTTCTTTATCATTTCTTCAATTCATGCCATAAAAGCAAGCTCAAACAAAACCAGTTTCTCTGCTCGTTTGAAGAATCTATTTAAACACAAAACCTGCATCAATACATATCTATTATTAGAAACTTATTTTCCATAAAAACAAGGCCGTCTGAAAAAATCCTAAAAACCGAGTACAATCCGCCGCATGAAAAAACGTACCAATCCCCTCCCCCTTTTAGACGGTGTCAAACCCAGCTACTTGGTTTTGCCGCATGAAAAACAGTTTTACGGCTTGCCGCTGCTGCATTTTTTATGCGCTCATTTTCCCTTTGTCGGCGAAGAAAACTGGCGGCGACGGCTGAACAGCGGTTTTGTGGTGGGCGCGGATGGCGTGCCGTTTGATGAAAATACCTTGTTTGAGCCCGGCAAGACGATGTTTTATTACCGTGAAACCAGCCGTGAGAGCGAGCCGCGTATTCCGTTTGATGAAAAGATTTTACATATTGACGAGCATTTGCTTTTGGTGGACAAACCGCATTTTCTGCCCGTTATCCCCAGCGGCAGGTTTTTGCGGGAAACCCTGCTAACGCGCCTGCGTTTGCGGCCGGAATTGCAGCATTTGAATGTTGAAGACATTACGCCGATTCATCGCTTGGACAAAGATACGGCAGGCGTTATGCTGCTTTCGCTCAACCCCGCTACGCGTCGCGATTATCAGACCATGTTCCAAGAAAAAACTGTCCAAAAAACCTATGAAGCGATGGCGCCAACGCGGACGGATTTGGACTATCCGCTGGATATTTCGTCACGAATGGAACGCGGCGAAAAATTCTTCCTCACGCGTGAAACGGAAGGCGAACCCAACGCCCACACAACCATCGAGCTTATCGAAAACCGCGGCGCATTCAGCCTCTACCGCCTCACGCCGCATACCGGAAAGAAACACCAGCTGCGCGTGCATATGATGAGTTTGAACATGCCGCTGATGAACGATGCGCTTTACCCTACCCCATTGGCGGCCGGTGATGAAGACTACGACAAACCTTTAAAACTTCTGGCTAAAAGAATAGAGTTCACCGATCCTGTCAGCGGAGAAATCCGCGTATTTGAAAGCAGTTTTGCGCTTTAAGTTATCCAATCCAATAAAAAAGGCCGTCTGAAATTGTTCAGACGGCCTTTTTGTCACAAAATCTGATTAGTGATGAATGCAGCTGCACTCTTTGTTCATATCAATCACCATACGGCCGGTAATTTTACCTTCGCGCATTTCTTGGAAGATGGCAGGCGCTTCATCCAAAGCACGCAATTCGACTTTAGGCACAACCAAGCCTTCTGCGCCGAATTGGAATGCTTCTTCCAAATCTTTGCGGGTACCGACCAAAGAGCCGACCACTTCGATGCCGTCCAATACCAAACGAGGGATAGACAAGTCCATAGACTCAGGCGGCAAGCCGACTGCAACAACACGACCGCCTGCGCGGACGCAGTTAACGCCTGAGTTGAAGGCAGCGGCGGATACGGCTGTGACAACGGCTGCGTGTGCGCCGCCGGTTTTCTCTTGGATGACTTGAGCCGCATCTTCTTTGGCGGCATTGATTACCAAATCCGCACCGGTTTCTTTGGCAAAAGCCAGTTTTTCATCGTTGACGTCAACGGCAACAACGTGTGCGCCAAATACTTTTTTCGCGTATTGAACCGCCAAGTTGCCCAAACCGCCTGCGCCGTAAATTGCAATCCATTGGCCCGGACGAACGCCGGAAACTTTAATGGCTTTATAAGTGGTTACACCGGCACAAGTAATGCTGGAAGCTTGCGCAGGATCCAAACCTTCAGGGACTTTGACCGCATAATCGGCACTCACGATACAGTGGGTCGCCAT
>NZ_JBQCXF010000569.1:0-1850 GCF_051956635.1 Neisseria sp. P0022.S010
GGGTTGGAATTCACCAGAATGACTTTATAGCCTTCTTCACGCAAAGCCTTGCAGGCCTGTGCGCCCGAATAGTCAAATTCGCAGGCCTGACCGATAACGATAGGGCCGGCGCCGATGATAAGGATGGATTTTAGGTCGGTACGTTTAGGCATGGGTGGTTACTCTTGAATTAAAGAAGGTTGTTTTGTTACATAGCTTTTAAGAAAAGTATTTCCCTTTTCCAAAATCGAAGCTAAAACATCATCTTCTATGTTAGATAAAATATTCTCTAAATCTGCGCTTGATTTAATTTTAAAGAATTCTTTTGTTTGAGAATGGTATACAAGAGAAGGTTTATTTAGCTGTAAAAGTTCTGCTATATTATTTAATGAACCAATACTCTTACCATCCCATAAAATAAAGCCATAATCAGCAATTTCTGCCATTTTCTTATCTTTTGCTGTATAAAAATCCCTCCCGGTTCCTTTGCTGTCTACTTGGACAAACTGCCAATTTCCCACATTATTTCGGTAAACTTTGCCAGAAAAGTAAATATGAACATTAGTATAATCTTGTTCTTGTAGAAATTTTTGGATAGCTTTATCAGCCCCATTTGCATCCCCAATAACAATATCAAAATTCTTGCTAAGAATATTGTTAATTCTTTCTCGTATTTGTGGATTTAATCGAGAAATGCTGCGTGAACCAGAAAAGAAAACAGTATGCATCTTTCTATCCTTTTGTTTTCGTCATTACTAAAACAATTACAGACTTAGCATTTTGGGAAAATAATTTTTCAGTTGATACTTCCAATGTTGCTCCACTATCAAATAAATCATCAATTACTAAAATATTCTTATTGGATAGATCTATATTATCAATTGTGATGGAATTATTTAGTATTTCTAGTTTTTTTGATTTTTCTTCAATATTTTTGAGTGGTGTGTGTGAGCTAGATTTTCTTAAAATAGGAGAATATGGAATCCTCAAGCGATCACTTAGTTCTTTGGCAATTAATTGAACTGGTTGATTAATACGCTCTGTTGTAAAAGGGGCAGGAACAATTAAATTTAAAGTCTCTAATCCGCTAAATTGCTGTAAAATATAATCCACTAATAAAGAGGCATTTTGGGTTTGATTGCGATATTTTAATTGGAAAACCAATTCTCCAACCTTACTTCTTTTGTTATCAAACTTGGGATTCTCAAGTTCATCATAACCCAAGAAAATACTTTGATGCATATGGTTATCTAAAGCAAATCCTTGTGTCCAATTACCATTTAGTTCTATCGCCATTTCATTGACTCCTTGTCAAAATTAAGTATAACGAGCAATCCTAGCAAGCCCGTAGCCCGCATGGTAGGGTGTGTGCGGTACGTACGCACGTGTTCTCCATTTTCCCTGAACCCCCAACCCACCGCGTGCGTGCCTTGCGGCACACACCCTTGTATATCGGAACTCTCGTATCATAGCAACAAACCGCTACCGATGGATTCAAAGGTCGTCTGAAAAAAACTCTTGCGGTATTTGTTCTGTCTACCTTTCGATAAAAAGCGAACTGAAAATTCCTGCTGTTGATATTTTGGTGACTCTTTTTCAGACGACCTTTTGCGTTTTTATTTTGCACAGGCCGTCTGAAAACTTCCTTAAAAACTAGTGACAAACGTAATCAAGCCCAAAATGATACCGGGGGCGTTTGCCAGTATGATGGGGTAGTCGCGTTTTTCTTTCAAAAAGCCGTAGGCAAACCATAATGTGCAGTTGATGGCGGCGACGAGGGGTTGCAACGGCGAGCCGGGGTTGCCGGCAAGGTTGTTTTGGATTTGCGGGATATAAGAAACGTACATACCGACGGCGGCCAGGGTGGCGAC
>NZ_JBQCXF010000570.1:0-1837 GCF_051956635.1 Neisseria sp. P0022.S010
GTAGATAATTGACTAGTAGTTTGTTGCATAGAGTTAGCCAAGATAAAAACAGGTTTAGCAGCTTCAATTAAAGGGTTATAAACATTTACTGCGTTGTTTGCAGTATTATTCTGGTTATTCATAATGAAATTCCAAATTAAATCAAATTAACTTAAAGACTTAATCGCCCAAAACTCAACATCTAAATTAGGGAAATTACCAGCCAAATGGAAAGCCATACCTGAGGAAGTATCAAACATATCCCATAATTCATGTTTTTTATCTAATTCAAAATAAACATAACCACTATGGTATGGTAATTCTCTTGGTGCCACGGATAACGCATGAACTTTAATTCCAGGTAAATGGTAAGCAACCAATTCCTTAACTTTTTCTACAGTACCTATTTTTACTACACTTGGAATTTTTTGGCGCAAGGCTTCGTTGGGCATATCAGCTTTGATGGCTAAGACAAATGAAGCTTTATCCAGTAAGCTTTGATCAGGAGTTTGAGCAACTCGAGTTGCTTCATCACGCAAATCTAGTGGAATTCTAATTGCTCTTTGTTCAAGAACAATAGACAGTGATTTGCGCAAGTTAAAAAATAATTTACCAAAACATGATGCTAGATCATTGTGTTCATAAATAGGAATATCACCTACCTTACGTGAAGGAAGGAAAGTCATTAAATCAGCACATAATTTTGATAAGTTGACAAATAATTGTTCTGGATGAGTTTGGCGAGCGCCTTCATTTTCATGATGCAAATAAGCCAAGTACCGATTGATAGTTTGAAGCATCATAAAGTCCATTACTTCAACAGAACCTCCGGTATTCGGATCGTTTACAGCGTTAGCTAGACTATTGCTTTTTTGCATTAATAAGCCATATATTTCCGAAATATAAGCTTTTAGGTGGTGTTGCTTTTGGCTTCCTAGGGAAGGAGGAATATATGATTCGTCTAGAATGATTTCAAAGTCTGCTGAACTGGATCGGATAACTGCAATAGGAAGGGCGGTTTGATTGCTAGTTAAATCATTTTCTAAAATCAATGTGGGATTAAGATCTGCTAATGTAATTTGGCGACCGTCTAATTCGGAGTTAGTTGTATCTGCAAGGGTTTTCTCAAATGCTTTATATCGGTAAGAGTTAGCAGAAGAGTTTTGATTTAGAAAGTTAATCTCATTATTGACAGACGATGGCAGAGTAATAGCTAAGCAAACTTTGGTATCTTTTATGTTTGCAGGTACTTTTAAGCTTAAATTTTCAAGTTGTTTTTGGGAAAACACAAATATAGAGCCATCAGGAAAAATACCTTCTGCTTCACGAATACCGAGCACACCACGTTTGAGGCCGTCTGAATTCAGTACTAAAGATGAAAATCCCCAAAAATAACCTTCTTTAGAAACAGCAAGTTGACGTAATCCTGACTCAAGATAACGTTCAAATTGCTGGAAATGCTGAGGAGTAATAAAGATTCCTTCTGACCAAACTACTTTTGCTTCAATTGCCATGTATTCAACCTCAAATTATTTATATATAAGCATTTATTCCTCACGCAAAATACCTTTGCTAAGGTCACTATTGTTCTTGCGAGTTTCCCCATTTTCTTTGATGAGCTGATTATCAGGATGGCGCTCTTTATATTCTTTCAGCATTTCTTGCATCTCTGATTTCGATAATTGATACAATTCATTTTTCCCAATATTCACGTAGAAATAGTGTTTACCAAACTGATACCATCGTTGTTTTTGTTTTAATAAAATCAATCTCCATTGACTATTGTCCAAATCACGATAACTGGCAACAACACCTAAATATTTCAGGTGGGAATCCATTTTGATAGGTAATACAGTAA
>NZ_JBQCXF010000571.1:0-1835 GCF_051956635.1 Neisseria sp. P0022.S010
CAATGGCCGCTTTTGTCCCTCCGAGAGTAACCGCCATGAAACTGACCTTGATGTTTCGGGAATATTGCAGCCTGTGCCACAAAATGCGCGAACAATTAAAGCCTTATCAGGAGCAGTTTGGATTTGAGCTGGATATTGTCGATGTTGATGAAGATCCGGTTTTAGAAGAAAAGTACAATGAGCTGGTGCCTGTTTTGCTGGATGGCGATACCGAAATCTGCCATTGGTTTTTGGACGAAGAAAAACTGAAAGCGCATTTGAGCGCGTAACAAACCGTTGACCATATTGTCTTTCAGACGGCCTTTGGTTGTTCATGCCGTCTGAACATTGATTTTATTATGACTGAAAAACTTTCTCCCGATGCGCTGATTGAAGCGGCGCTGTTGACGCAAGTCGAACCCTTAAACGAAAAAACCATGCGCGAATTGTGCGTGCCGCCGTTGTCGCAAGACAAGCTGATTGACGTGTTGGCGCAACTGAAGGCTCGCTGGCAGGGCAGGGCTTTGCAACTGGTGCATACCCATGAGGGCTGGCGCTTCCAAATCGTCCAAGCCGCATTTGAACGACTGGGCAGCCTGCAAGAGCAGCGCGCGCCGCGTTATTCCCGCGCCGTGATGGAAACACTGGCGATTATTGCCTATCAGCAACCGGTAACGCGTGGCGATATCGAAGGCATACGCGGCGTGACGGTGTCGCAAAATGTAATGCAAACTTTGCAGGATAGAGGCTGGATTGAAGTCATCGGCCACCGTGATTCTGTCGGCCGTCCGGCTTTGTGGGCGACAACGGCAACATTCTTAAGCGATTTGCGGTTGGAAAGTTTGGAAGAATTGCCGCCGCTGACTGAATTGGGCGAGCTGGTGTTGCCTGATTTGATGGAAACGCCACCGACAGGCGATGATGAAGCTGAAGAAGCAGTTGAATCAGGAAGCAGACTGATTAACTGATTTGAATGTAAAGGCCGTCTGAAACAATCGTGTTTCAGACGGCCTTTATTGTTGTATAACACTATGATGTTATGTGGGGTGTGTTGATTTCGGCTGTGGCCATTGTGTTGCTGGGTGCCGGCGGTTTGCCCATCTTGCAAACCATGACCCTGATTGCGTCTCTGCCGTTTGCGGTGTTGATGATTTTTATGATGGTTTCTTTGTGGAAAGCCCTAAACAACGATGCCAAATATTTTGCAACCGCCGTCAATCCGGGCAGTATTTTCTGGTCGGGCGATCATTGGAGGGAACGCCTTGGCCAAATGATGAATCAGACGCAGGAAGTCGATATCATCAAATTTATGAAAAATACGGCGCTTCCGGAAATGCAGGAATTGAAAGACGAATTGACCGAAAAATACAATATGGACGTAGAAATTCGTTGCCTGTTGCAACAGGATGAGCCGTCGGTGGAGCTGGTGGTACATAAAGGGACGGTAAGGGATTTTGTCTATGGGATTAAATCCGTAAAGCGGGAAATTACCGACCAGTTGATTCGCGAAGACGGCCTGCCTCATTTCAAATATGCGGCAACGTTCATACCGTTGACGTATTTCTCGGATGGGCGCGATGGATACGATGTGCAATATATGATGCAAAAAGAATTGATTGCCGATATGCTCAAGCAGTATGAGCGTTATCTGAACCTGCTTGCCGGAGTGGGGCAGGAATTGATGGGGCATGAACAAGTAGAACTGGCAGAGTAAAATAAATTTAGGCCGTCTGAAAAGTAGCAATATTCAGACGGCCTTTTTATTGCCGGCTTAAAAAATAATTTGTTTAAAATAAATATCTTAGATAAATTATAAGAAAAATCTGATTCAAACTATAAAAAATCTTAGTTATAAT
>NZ_JBQCXF010000572.1:0-1825 GCF_051956635.1 Neisseria sp. P0022.S010
TAAATAAAGAGAAAATTAATATTTTTGAAGCGTTTATTTTAAGGAGGAGGCCGTCTGAAACCTGCAATCGGTTTTCAGACGGCCTTAAGGTTTATTCTTCCCAATCCTGCCCTTCTTCTGAAGCATCGGATTGACCGGTCTCCATCACTGCTTTAATTTCTTGGAACAGCGCACGGAAGTTTTTCGGCGGTTTGTTTTGTTCCTGCTCTTTTTTGGTATTGCGGATCAAGGTGCGCAATTTGCCGGCGTCGGTTTGCGGAAAATCGGCCATAAATTGGGTAATCGCGCCATCGTCTGCCAACAGTCGGGTACGCGCCTGCTCGACGCGTTGCAAAAAGGCATTGTGCGCCGTATTGTCGCCGCGCAGTTTGGCCAAATAGGCTTCGATGGGCGCAGGGTCGGTATCGCGCATCAGGCGGCCGATAAATTGGGCTTGGCGTTTGAGCGCGCTGTTGGACGTGATTTTTTTATAGGTGGCGATGGCCTCAAACAGCTCTTCGTCCAAGCCGATTTTTTTCAACGTATCGCTGGAGAGCTTGGTCAATTCCATACCCAAAGCCTGCAAATCGTTCATCTGCTTTTTCATTTGGGTTTTGCTGACCCATTCGTCTTCTTGTTCAAACATTGTGTTTCCATGATTTTCTGAATCTGCCTATTTTATCAGTTTTCAGACGGCCTTTCCGTGCGATTTTTGCAGAGGCCGTCTGAAACGGTTAAAATGCCGCAAAACCCTGTCAGGAAACCTTTTTATGCTGTTTAACCACACACCGGACGAGCTGTTGCGCTTGTGCGGACACACGCTGGATTTGGCCAAACAATCCGGTGCCACCTCGGCCGAAGCCGATTTCAGCGAATCGCTCGGTCAAAGCGTCAGCGTGCGCTTGGGCGAAATCGAACAAATCGAGTTCCAACAAGATAAATCTTTAGACATTACGGTCTATGTCGGCCAACGCAAAGGCCGCGCCAGCACTGCCGATTTCTCCGAACGCGCCCTGCAAGATACGGTCAAAGCCGCCATCGATATTGCACGCTATACCGCCGAAGACGATTGCGCCGGCCTTGCCGATGCTGCCTTGATGGCAACCCATATCGGCGACCTCGACCGCTACCACGAATGGGATTTGAGTACCGAATCCGCCATTGATTTGGCCAAACAATGCGAACAGGCCGCTCTGTCAACGGACGAACGCATTGAAAATTCCGAAGGCGCATCGGTTCATACCGGCCATTACCAATACGTCTACGGCAACACCCACGGCTTTTCCGCACACCAGCAAAGCACGCACCACAGCATTTCTTGCAGCGTGGTCGCCAGCGACGAACACGGCATGCAGCGCGACTATTGGTACGATTCTTCCTGCCGTCACGAAGACATGGACACGCCCGAACTTATCGGTAAAACCGCAGCCGAACGGACTTTACGCCGTCTGAACAGCCGCAGCGTTCCGACCGGCAGCTATCCCGTACTGTTCGACACCACTGTCGCCGTTGGTTTAATCGGCCACCTTATCGGTGCACTCAGCGGCGGCGCGCTCTACCGTCAAAGCAGCTTCCTGATTGACAGCATCGGCAAACAGGTGCTACCCGAATTTCTCAGTCTGCGCGAAGAACCGCATATCCTGCGCTCGTTCCGCAGCACTTATTTCGATGCCGAAGGCGTCGCCACGCAGCCGCGTTTTGTGGTGAAAGACGGTATCATCGAAGGCTATTTCCTCAGCAGTTACAGCGCGAAAAAACTCGGCATGCAGACAACGGGCAACGCCGGCGGCGCGCACAATCTGTATCTGAACCACACCCACGCCACGCAGGCCGACCTGTTGAAAGA
>NZ_JBQCXF010000573.1:0-1823 GCF_051956635.1 Neisseria sp. P0022.S010
GTGCTATACTGAAACAAATAAACCGCTTCATCACACATCATGTCTCCCCGTCCAGTTACCATTACTTCCTACAATATGCACAAAGGCATGTCTGCGCTCAACCGTAAAGTGCAGGTCAACCGCATGGCTGACGCGCTGGGTGCATTGGGTTCGGACGTTTTGTTTTTACAAGAAGTCCAAGGACAACATCTCAACAGAAGCCGCCGTACCAACTTTCCTGATGCACCGCATTATGACGTCATCGGCGACAGCCTCGATTATCATCGCAGCTACGGTAAAAATGCCGTCTATCCTAAACGCCATCACGGCAACGCCATTCTCAGCCGCCTGCCGCTGAAAACGGAAAACAACCTTAACATCAGCGTCAACAAACTTGAACAACGAGGCCTGTTGCATTGCGAAGTCGTGCCCGAAGGTTGGGAAGATCCGCTGGTGTGTTTGTGCGTCCACCTCAACCTGCGCGAGCCGGACCGCCTCAAACAATACCGTGCCATCAGCGACTACGTTGGCCGATATATTTGTCCGGAAAGCCCGTTGATTATCGCCGGTGATTTTAATGACTGGCGGCAGAAATCAGCCCATGAGCTGGGTAGGGCATTAGATTTGAACGAAGTATTCGTCGATAATACAGGCAAACGCCCCAAAACCTTCCCTTCGCGCCTGCCCATACTCAGCCTCGACCGCATTTACACGCGCAACCTTGATGTCATTGATTCTGAAATCCACAACGGTAAAGACTGGCAGCATTTGTCAGATCATCTGCCATTGAGTGTAACGGTTAGGCCGCATCGTAAAATGAATATGAAATCAGATAGAAAAATGTAAGGCTGAAATCTTTGTTAAAGCGCTATTGGTAATGTATCGAAAGAAAAAGTTTTTTCACTCAGATAGTTGAGACCAAATGTGGGGGACTGTTAGTTTTTGCACAAGGAATAAATAGAGTAAAAAAACGCTGAAATCTCGGAAAGACGTGGATTTCGGCGTTTTTTTGTATCTGGAAAAGTTACGCCAGCTTTTTCACAAAACCGCGCCGGAATGCGCGGTTTTTTGTTTGAAGTTGACGGGATTGGGAATTTTTTAAAACTATTTTAAGAGGGTTTTAAAATCAGTTTACGGTACGGCCGAACCATTCTACCCGGCCGATGATGGCTGTATCGGTGTTGTCGGCTGTGAGGTCGATTTCAAAAGGTTCGTAGAGAGGATTGGCGGATTTAACCAAGAGCCGGCCGGGCAGGCGTTGGATGTTTTTGACGAACAGGTCGTTTCCTATGCGTAGGACGTACAGGCCGTCGCGCGGCTCGGTTTCGGCGTGGTTGATTAGGATGTTGTCGCCGTGGTTCAGGATGCCTTCCATGCTGTCGCCTTTGACGGCGATTACGGAGAGCTTGTCTGTCTGCCGGGTAACGTAGTTTTCTATCCAGTATCTCCGGAAAGCCATGCAGAATAATGGTTTTTCATCATTCACTGCTTGTCCATGCCCTGCTGCCGCTTCTACGCTGTATCGCGGGATAAAGACAAACTCACGCAGATCAACCGGATTGCCCAAGGTATCCACCGCGCCTGAGCCGGTATTGGATACCGGGAATGCTCCAACGTTCTCCGGTCTTGATTTGTCAGCAAACGGCAAACCTTTGCCGGTCAGTAACCAGTTTAAATCACAGCCGGTAACTTCTTGAATTTTTATAAGTGTTTCAGCCTTTGGCAAACCATCTTTAGCAAATACCTTATTCAGTCCCATGTAGGACATATCTATCTTGGAGGCTATATCCTCCAATGTCGAATCCGGCCATAAAAGCTGAAGTCTGCTTTTAAAAGTCATATGT
>NZ_JBQCXF010000574.1:0-1815 GCF_051956635.1 Neisseria sp. P0022.S010
TCAGGTCAAACAGGTTGCCCAATACGCGCAACACTTTCCACAGCGGACGCGAATCGCCGAAGCCTTGTACCACGCCGTGGAAAGATTGCAGACGGCCTTCCATATTGATGAAGCTGCCTGATGTTTCGGTAAACGGCGCAATCGGCAACAATACGTCGCACACGTCCAGCAGCGTTTCGCTGACAAACGGTGTAAACGCCATCACGCTTTTCGCCTGTTTCAACGCGGCTACGGCTTTTGCACCGTCAACCGTATCGATTTCAGGCTCGACGTTGAGCAGCAAGACTGCCTGTTTCGGCGCGTTTGCCATTTCGACAACGCTCTCGCCGGAGTTTACATTTAAGACATCCGCACCAACGCTATTGGCAGCTTGCGGCAAAATACCCAGCACTGCGCCGGTCGCGTCTGCCAGCTCTTGCGCGGTGGCATAAATGGCGGCGTAATCAGGATGGTTTTGCACTTCCGCGCCCAAAATCACCGCTGCTTTTTCAGCGTTTTTCAGGCTGGCGGTAACTGCGTGTTCCGCATTGGCAGACAGGTTTTTCAGACGGCCTGCCCATTCGTCGGGATGTGCGGCTTCTTGAGACAGAAGCGGCATAAACAATTCTTCTTTACTGCTGGCCAATACGCTCAACGCCATACGGTCTTTGGCGGCACGGCGCAGGCGGGCGGTCAGGAGCGGCTGTTCTTTGCGCAAGTTCGCGCCGACTACCAATACGGCATCGTTGTCAGCCAAAGATTCAATGCTTTGTCCCAGCCATTGCGCACCTTTAAGGCCGTCTGAAAGACGTTTGTCTTGTTGGCGCAAACGGGTTGCAAAGTTTTTAACACCCAAGCCGTCGGCAAGTTTTTTGGCCAGATACAGCTCCTCAACCGTATTCATCGGATTGGCCCAAACGCCGACTTGGTTTTGGTTGCCGTCTTTGGCGATACATTCAATCGCGCTGCGGACATATTCCAACGCGGTTTTCCAATCCACGTCCATCCACTCGCCGCCCTGTTTGATTTTCGGGTTTTTCAGACGACTTTCGTGATACAGGCCTTCGTAGGCGAAACGGTCGCGGTCGGACAGCCAGCATTCGTTAATCGCTTCGTTTTCCAGCGGCAGCACGCGGCGGACGGTATGGTCTTTGGTTTGTACAATCAGGTTGCTGCCCAAAGCGTCATGGGCGGAAACGGATTTGCGGCGGTTCAATTCCCAAGTACGCGCGTTGAAGCGGAACGGTTTGCTGGTCAATGCGCCGACAGGACACAAATCGATGACGTTGCCTGACAATTCGGTTTCCACTGCTTTGCCGATAAAAGGCATGATCTCGGAATGTTCGCCGCGGTTGGCCATGGCGATTTCTTGCACGCCGGCGATTTCTTCAGTGAAACGAACGCAACGGGTACAGTGGATACAACGGCTCATTTCCTCGGCGGAAACCAAAGGACCCATGTCTTTGCCGACGACAGAACGTTTTTCTTCGGTATAGCGGCTGGTGGTTTTGCCGTAGCCCATCGCCAAATCCTGCAACTGGCATTCGCCGCCTTGGTCGCAGGTCGGACAATCAAGCGGATGGTTGATGAGCAGGAACTCCATCACGCCTTCCTGCGCCTCTCGGGCTTTTGCCGAATGCGTACGCACAATCATGCCGTCTGTAACCGGCGTGGCACAGGCGGGCAGAGGTTTGGGGGCTTTTTCCACTTCCACCAAACACATACGGCAGTTGGCGGCGATGGAAAGTTTTTTGTGGTAACAGAAATGCGGGATATAAGTACCGAGCTTGTGCGCGGCTTCAATCACCGTCGCGCCCTGCTCCACAGATACCTGTT
>NZ_JBQCXF010000575.1:0-1805 GCF_051956635.1 Neisseria sp. P0022.S010
ACGCCGCCAAATTCCTGAATTTGGAAGCCATCACTTGGGCAAATACACGCGAAACCTTGGGCGAACACGCCATCAACAAATACGAACATTTAATGCAACGAGTGGAGCAAAAACAAGTGGACGATTTGATCGAAGCCAACAAACAAAGCATCGCTGCCGCAGCCGCGCCTGCCGCCGAAGAAAGTAAATACGAAAAAGTTGCCGAACAAGCGAGCTTTGACGACTTTATGAAAATCGACATACGCGTCGCCAAAGTATTGAACTGCGAAGCCGTTGAAGGCAGCACCAAACTCCTAAAATTCGACCTCGATTTCGGTTTTGAAAAACGCATCATCTTCTCCGGCATCGCCGCGTCTTATCCCAACCCTGCCGAATTGAACGGCCGCATGGTCATCGCCGTCGCCAACTTCGCCCCGCGCAAAATGGCAAAATTCGGCGTATCCGAAGGCATGATCCTCTCCGCCGCCACGGCAGAGGGCAAACTGAAGCTCCTCGATGTCGATGCGGGCGCACAGCCCGGGGATAAAGTGGGCTAAGGCTTAGCCAAACCATAAGGAGAAACCATGTTAAACCTTTCCGCTCCGGTACTTAAAGAAATTGAGTTGCTTAATGATGCAGGCTTATCGGTTGGCGCTATTATTACAGTGTTGCGTCTGAAGTTTCCGGTAGAACTCCATGATCGGGGGGACAAACAAATTGAAGAAGCCGTTCTTCTCATGATCAATCCGCCACGAAAAGCACCTTCTCTTTCCCGCTAAGGCAGCAGTGCCGGTTGAAAGGTAAATTTGGTTATACTTCAACAAAAGGCCGTCTGAAAGTTTCAGACGGCCTTTTTATTTATCCAAACGCTTAGTTTCCGTTCAATCTTTATCTTAACAATTCATCGGTAACGCGTTGCAGAAACTCAATACGCTCGGGTTTGGCTTCGCCTGATTCGGCAGCGGCTTTGACGGCGCAGCCGGGTTCGGCGCGGTGGGTGCAGTTGTGGAAACGGCACTGGCCGATAAGGTGGCGCAGGTCGGGGAAGTATTGTAATAAATCGGCAGCTTGGAGATGGTGCAGGCCGAATTCTTGCAGGCCGGGGGAATCGATGAGTCGGGTTTCTGTGTTTAAATCGTACAGTTGGGCGTGGGTGGTGGTGTGTTTGCCGGAGTCGAGCGCGGTGGAAATGTCGCCGGTTCGGGCGGCTTGGTTGCCGAGTAGGGCGTTGGTCAGGGTGGACTTGCCCATGCCGCTTTGTCCGAGCAGGATGTTGGTTTGCCCTTCTAAAATGGGACGCAGGATGTCGGCGTTTTCCAATGCGTTGGTTTCGACCACGGGGTAGCCGAGGGTTTCGTAGAATTTGAGTTTCTCGCGCCATTGGGCAGTTTCGGGGAGGTCGGCTTTGTTGAGGACGATGACGGCGTTAATGCCGGCCGCTTCGGCTGCGAGGAGGGCGCGTTGCAACAGGGCTTCGCTGGGTGAGGGGCTGGCGGCGGTTACGATGAGCAGTTGGGTAACGTTGGCGGCAATCAGTTTGGTTTTCCACGCGTCTTGGCGGTAGAGCAGGCTTTCGCGCGGGAGATAGTCTTCAATCACGACTTGTTCGCCGTTGATGGGGCTGATGCGGACTTGGTCGCCGCAGGCGAAATCGACGCGTTTTTTGCGGGTGGTGGCGTCATATGTTTGGCCGTCAGGGGTGCGGACAATATAGCGGCGGCCATAGCTGGTAATGATTTGGGCGGTATCGGTCATGATGGGGTTTATTGTTTGGAATGGTGTGATTGTACCGAAAGTCGGCTATGGCCGTCTGAAAACTTGTTTGC
>NZ_JBQCXF010000576.1:0-1805 GCF_051956635.1 Neisseria sp. P0022.S010
TCGACATACTGCGACTGGGCGGACTTTATTCTGCCGACCGTCATCCTGTTACCAAGCTGGTTCAAAAAACACGCATTCAAGGCGGCAATCAACCCGTCAATATTCTTCATAAAGACCTTGCCGTCCAAGTTCTCTTTCAGACGGCCTGCCAAGCTGACGGCAAGCGTATCCGCAATATTGTCGAACCCCGCCACCCAAGCCGGGCCGAATTTTATACTGCCGAAGCGGCCAAACTCGGACTGCCGGCTCCTGATTTCATCGTTGATGACAAAAGCAACGGCAAAATTGTAAATACCGTTTGCGCAGACGGTCTAAGCCTGTAAAATTGCGACTCAATCCATTCATCCGTTTCAGACGGCATTCAGAGTAAACCATGTCCGCCCTATTTCCCCTTATCAACCACCTGATACAGCAAAATCCAGAGCAACAGCGCGAGCTGTCGGAATTTGCAGGCAGCATCATCTGCATCAGCCTGACCGGTTTCAGACTGACCGGACGCATCAGCGAACAAGGTTTTCTTGAAACCGCAAACGAAACCGCCGACACCAACATTACATTCCATAACAGCGCCATCCAAAAAATCCTCCAAGGCGGCCAGCCCGGCGTGGGCGACATCAGCCTCGAAGGCGACTTGGTCTTAGGCATGTCCGTCCTTCCTATTTTAGGTGGACTGCGCTATTATCCAAGCGACGATTTGGCACGTGTATTCGGTCATGTAGCCGCAGAAAGCATCAGCTCGCGCGCCGGCGATATCGGCCGCACCATGAAAAAAATCGGCAAAAGCATTGCCGAACAAATCAGCGACTTTTCACGCGAACCCGAATCCCCTGTTATCGACCAAGCCACGCTTGCCGAATGGTTGGAAGAAGTGGACAAACTGCGTGACGACGTTGCCCGCCTAAACGAACGCCTCGACCGGCTCGAGCGCGATATCTGGATAGATTAGACACTTAATTTCAGACGGCCTACTATCATGAAAAGCCCATTTAAAAACATCGGTATCGTTACACGTCCCAATACGCCCGAAATTCAAGATACCGTCCACACATTGGTTTCTTTTCTGCGCGAAAACGGCTTCACCATCTATCTGGATGAATTGAGCGTAGAAGAACACTGCGTCTATATCCAAGATTCCGCCTACTGCGAAACCGTAAACAAAGCCCAGCTGGGCAAATATTGCGACCTCGTTATTGTACTCGGCGGCGATGGTACCTTTCTCTCCGCCGCCCGCGAAGTCGCCCCCCGCGCTGTCCCCATTATCGGCATCAATCAAGGCCACTTGGGCTTTCTTACCCAAATCTCACGCGATACCATGGTTGAGGGCATCCGCCCCGTACTGGAAGGCAAATATCTGCCCGAAGAGCGCATCCTCATCGAAGCCAGCATCATTCGTGACGGTGAAACCATCGAACGCGCCCTCGCCCTCAACGACACCGTACTGTCTCGTGGCGGCGCAGGCCAAATGATTGAATTTGAAGTATTTATCAATCAAGAATTCGTCTATACCCAACGCTCAGACGGCCTGATTATTTCCACGCCTACAGGTTCGACCGCCTACGCGCTTGCCGCCGGCGGCCCCATCATGCAGGCCGGTCTGCACGCCTTCACGCTCGTGCCCATCTGCCCGCAATCCATGACCAACCGCCCGATTGCCATCTCCGACACCAGCGTGATCGAGATCCTCATTACCAAAAGCGGCGACGCACGCGCACATTTTGACGGACAATCCCATATCGACGTGCAAAACTTCGACCGCATCATCATCCGCCGCTATCACAACCCCTTGCGCGTCCTCCATCCCACCG
>NZ_JBQCXF010000577.1:0-1795 GCF_051956635.1 Neisseria sp. P0022.S010
TGTTGGCTGCGTATGTGCAGGTAGTGGAGTACGGCTTGGTATTTGAAGTGTAATGTATATTTGCTCATAAAAAAACTGCACCTTGTGAGTTGGAGGGGGGATGTCCAACTTTTGGGGTGCAGTTCAAATTTTCAGACGGCCTCTATGACTTAAAAAGATGATAAGGCTATTTTCCGGCTACTTCTTCATCTTTTATAAAATCCGATACGCCATGAACACAGCGGATTTTACGTTCCGACAAAGTTGCCTCCAACAAAGCATCATTTTGCGGCAAGGAATCGCGTTCTGCCTCATTGTGCCAAAGGTGATACGCAATGCCGGCAAATTTCAAATTATGGCGTTTCATACCGTTATGATAGCAACGGGCGACAAATTCGCTGTCTTCCCTGCCCCAACCGACAAAGCTATTGTCAAACCCGTTGACGGCAAGCGCATCGCTGCGGAAAAAGCCCATATTGCAAGTTTTGATGCCTTTGTGTTTGCGGTTACCTTTTCGGCCTGCCAATTTGGCTAAACAACGGCAGCGCAAGGCGGAAAGCCGTTTTTCTATCCCCGAGCTGAACATGGACAAAGCAGGCAAATCGCCTTCGTCTAAAATATCCTGCGTTTTATCCTCAGTCAAAATCACGCGGGAACCCTGTATCAGACGGCCTTTGCGGGCAATCTTCAAATGATCGGCGATAAAAGACGGATCCAAAACCATATCGCCGTCAATCAACACAATATAATCGCTTTTCGCCTGTGCCAACGCACGGTTGCGCGATTCGGCGGCACGAAAGCCCCTATCCGGCTGCCATGAATGTTTGACCGGAATGCTTGTCCTACGACGGATAAAATCAACCACTTCGGCGGTTTCCTGCCTTGAGCCGTCATCCGCAACAATAATCTCATCCGGCAGACGGGTTTGCGATAAAGCCGATTTCAACACCAGCTCCAAAGCATCGGGGCGGTTGTAAGTGGTGATGATGAGGGAGACGGTTATCGTGCGGTTGCGCTCGTAGAGTTTGACATATTTGTAATACGAACCTTGCGCATTGGACACTGAAATCGTCAGGCCGTCCGCCCCATAGGCAAAACCGCGTTTGAGCAGATAATTCTTCACAAACGATACGCCGCCATGCAGCAAAGCCTTAAACGGCGAACTGTCTTTCTTGAAGCGGTTTTCTTCCGCATACAGTGAGCTGTACTGTTGCATTTTCTGAATCAGCCCTTCGGCGTTTTCAAAAGAATAATGTTTCAGACGGCCATCAAGTTGTTTAACCTTGGCTTCCTGCGGCAACACCAAAGACTCATGCACCTGACGGTCGGAAAACCGGGTAAATCTGCGATGATAAAGGCGCGGAATAATATCCGGATACCAGCCGCAGCCTTTAATCAGTCTGCCGTGGTAATGGTTCAGGCGGGAAAGCGAAAAGATATGCTCTTTCTCATTTTCCAAAACGGCCGCACGAATCGATTCGATTAAAGTCTCATCCGCCACTTCATCACTGTCTATGCTGAAAATCCAATTGTTTTGCGCCAGTCTGGCCGCCAGATTTTTCATCGGGCCAAACCCGATAAAGTCATGCTTGTAATAGCTGACATTGGAAAATCCCTTGGCAATTTCAAAAGTACGGTCGGTCGAGCCGTTGTCCAACAGCAGGACTTCGTCAAAGTCTTTCAGCGCATTCAAAACTTCTGAAAGATAACGTTCTGAATTTTTTACCAACATGGCGGCGGTTGCCGGAATTGTGTGCATCATAAAAAGGCCGTCTGAAAAAGGAAGCTGTATTTTAACCGATATACCGCTACAATA
>NZ_JBQCXF010000578.1:0-1793 GCF_051956635.1 Neisseria sp. P0022.S010
ACCTTTATCCTGACCGATTTGACCGGAGCGATGTAATGGAAAGTATGTTTATCCTTGTCCCCATCAGCATTATTTTGGCCTTTATCATCGGCTGGTTTTTCTGGTGGTCGGGTAAAAACGGACAGTTCGACGACCTTGAAGGCCCTGCGCACCGCATTTTGATGGACGACGACTCCACTGAAAAACTGATCGAAAAAGACGAAGACAAAGAATCCAAACAATGAGCCTTAAAAAAGATAATCTGAATTTCCACACGACCCGCCGTTTTGCGCCGCTCTTTGGGACGCAGTTTTTGGGCGCGTTTAACGATAATATGTTTAAAACCGCATTATTCGTGATGATCAGTTTTTACGGTTTGGGCAAAAACAACTTGCTGCCGCCCAGCCAAATGCTAAACTTGGGCGCAATGCTGTTTATCCTGCCCTACTTCCTGTTTTCCGCGCTCTCTGGGCAGCTGAGCAACAAATTCGATAAAGCCGTTTTGGCGCGTTGGATCAAGCTGTTGGAAATCATCATCATGGCAGTGGCGGCGTATGGCTTCTACATCCAATCCGCACCTTTGCTTTTAATCTGCCTGTTTTGCATGGGCACGCAATCGACCTTGTTCGGTCCGCTGAAATACGCGATTTTGCCCGATTACCTCAACGACAAAGAACTGATTATGGGCAACAGCCTGATTGAATCGGGTACGTTTATCGCCATTTTGCTTGGCCAACTTTTGGGCACGGCAGTCGCAGGCGTTCCGCCGTATATTGTTGGCGGTTTGGTATTATTGGTTGCCGTCGGCGGCACGATGACCAGCCTGTTTATGCCGTCTGTACCCGCTAAAATGCCGGACACAAAAATCGAATGGAACATCATCAAAGGCACGAATTCACTGATTCGTGAAGCGGCGGCCGATCGTCCCGTATTCACGTCCATCATCGGTATTTCATGGTTTTGGTTTATCGGCTCGGTTTATACCACCCAACTGCCGACGTTCACGCAAATCCATTTGGGCGGCAACGATAATGTGTTCAACCTGATGTTGGCGCTGTTCTCCATCGGCATTGCCATCGGCTCGGTGTTATGCGCCAAACTCAGCCATGAGCGCCTGATTTTGGGCTTGGTTACCATCGGCACTCTGGGTCTGACCGTCTGTGGATTATTGCTGGTGTGGCTGACCCACGGCCAACGCTTTACCGAATTAAACGGCATTATTTGGTTTTTATCACAAGTCCAAGCGTATCCGATTATGCTGGTGATGTCGGCTATCGGCTTTTTCGGCGGCTTCTTCTCCGTACCGCTCTACACTTGGCTGCAAACCGCCAGCAGCGAAACCTTCCGCGCCCACGCCGTCGCCGCCAACAACATCATCAACGGCGTGTTTATGGTATCGGCTGCCATTTTGAGCGCGGTTTTGCTGATATTGTTCGACAGCATTACGCTGCTGTATTTGATTGTTGCCGTGGGTAATCTTCCGTTGATTGTTTACCTCATCAAACGGGAACCAAAATTTATCGGGGATTTGACCGCTTTGTTGAAAATCAGCAAATAAGGCCGTCTGAAATGTATCCCCACCATGCACATTTTCACTGTTCAATCGCGTGGACAGCTTGTGCATAAATCAGATTACTGTCTGATTTAAAATTAAAAAACACAACTGCCTAAATTTTGAGCACCACTTTACCGCCAAACAAAATGCACATTTTCCCCAAACAAGCGTGTGCAAAGGCTGTGAATAAGTCAGCTTAATAGTTGATATTTCAAAGTAAAAATATATTTAATTAATTTTTAGGCAGTTTATTAAAGGC
>NZ_JBQCXF010000579.1:0-1792 GCF_051956635.1 Neisseria sp. P0022.S010
CCGTCCCGACATTGCTCCCGCCGACGTGGGCGCAGACGGGAAAGGCGGTTTCTTCTGCCCTTGCCACGGTTCGAAATTCGACATTGCAGGCCGAGTATACAAAGGTGTTCCTGCACCGACCAACTTGGTTGTACCGCCTTACAAATATCTGAGCGATACGACTGTTTTGGTGGGCGAAGACTAAAAATAAGGAACGATAATTATGGCAAACCAAACCAATAGCAAAGCAAAAGCATTGTTAGGCTGGATGGACGATCGCTTCCCTCTGTCTAAAATGTGGAATGAGCATTTGGCTCAATACTATGCGCCGAAGAACTTCAACTTCTGGTACTACTTCGGCTCTTTGGCTCTGCTCGTCCTTGTAATTCAAATCGTCAGCGGTATTTTCCTGACCATGAACTACAAACCGGACGGCAACCTTAACGCCTACCATCTGCCTGCTGCCTTTACCGCAGTAGAGTACATCATGCGCGACGTGTCCGGCGGCTGGATTATCCGCTACATGCACTCCACAGGCGCATCTTTCTTCTTCATCGTCGTTTATCTGCACATGTTCCGTGGTCTGATTTACGGCTCGTACAAAAAACCTCGTGAATTGGTGTGGATTTTCGGTTCCCTGATTTTCTTGGCATTGATGGCAGAAGCCTTTATGGGTTACCTGTTGCCTTGGGGTCAAATGTCCTTCTGGGGTGCGCAGGTAATTATTAACCTGTTCTCCGCCATCCCTGTTATCGGTCCTGATTTGTCCACTTGGATCCGCGGTGACTTCAACGTTTCCGACGTTACTTTGAACCGCTTCTTCGCCCTGCACGTTATCGCTGTACCTTTGGTATTGCTCGGCTTGGTCGTGGCTCACATCATCGCCCTGCACGAAGTGGGTTCTAACAACCCTGATGGCGTTGAAATCAAGAAAAACAAAGATGAAAACGGTATTCCACGCGATGGTATCCCATTCCATCCTTACTACACCGTTAAAGACATCTTGGGCGTCGTTGTATTCCTGATTGTCTTCTGTTCTGTGTTGTTCTTTGCACCTGAAGGTGGCGGCTACTTCCTCGAAGCCCCGAACTTTGATGCAGCAAATGCGCTGAAAACACCTCCGCACATTGCTCCGGTATGGTACTTCACTCCGTTCTACGCAATTCTGCGTGCGATTCCTTCCTTTGCCGGTACTCAGGTATGGGGTGTAATCGGTATGGGTGCAGCAGTTGTACTGATTGCCTTGTTGCCTTGGTTGGATAAAGGCGAGGTTAAATCTGTCCGCTATCGCGGCCCAATCTTCAAAACCGCATTGGTTCTGTTCATCATTGCCTTCATCGGTTTGGGTATTTTGGGTGCAATGGTAGCAACTGATACTCGTACTTTGGTTGCACGTATCCTGTCTTTCGTCTACTTTGCATTCTTCCTGGGTATGCCGTTCTATACCAAACTGGATACCAACAAACCAGTTCCTGAACGCGTAACCATGAGCACTACTAAACAAAAAATTATGTTCTTTGTTTACGTCGGTATTACCGTTGTCGGTGCTTACTTGTTTGCAACCAATATCTGATGAGGGCAGCGAAAATGAAACAAACTCTGAAAAACTGGTTTGCTGCCTTATTGCTGGCAGTACCTATGAGTGCAGCCGTCGCCAGCGGCGGCGGACACTACGAAAAAGTCGATATCGACCTGCGTGACCAAGTCAGCCTGCAGCACGGTGCGCAAATCTTTACAAACTACTGTTTGTCTTGCCACTCTGCAAGCGGTATGCGCTTCAACCGTCTGAAAGACATCGGTTTGACTGAAGATG
>NZ_JBQCXF010000580.1:0-1787 GCF_051956635.1 Neisseria sp. P0022.S010
GTATTCCGATGATTTTGGTGGAAAACGTCATCGGCCGCCGTAAAGGCGTGAACGCGCTGGATGCATTCGGCGGCTCGATGAACGGCAAACCAGTCGCCAAAATTTGGAAAGCGGTCGGTTGGATGGGCCTGCTCGGCGCATTCGGCATCATGGCCTATTACATGGTGCTCGGCGGCTGGGTGATCAGCTACATCATCAATATCATCGGCGGTAATTTGGACATTTCCAGTCCGGTTTCCGGCGAAGTCACCAAAAGCTTCTTTACCGAACACATCGAAAACAGCCCTTGGGAAATTGCTTTCTACACCTTCCTATTTGTGGTTGTGAACCAATGGATCTTGGTCAAAGGCGTGATCGGCGGTATTGAAAAAGCGGCAAAATACCTGATGCCGCTGCTGTTTTTATTCCTGATTGCGATGGTTGTGCGCAACGTTACCCTGCCGGGCGCAATGGAAGGCATTACCTTCTATCTGAAACCTGACTTCAGCAAAATTACCGCCGAACTGTTCGTCTTCGTTTTGGGACAAGTATTCTTCGCCTTGAGCTTGGGTTTCGGCGTGATGATTACGTTATCCAGCTATCTGGATAAAAACGAAAATCTGGTTCAGACGGCCGTGATTACAGCGATTACCAACACTTTGATTGCCGTGTTGGCTGGCTTTATGATTTTCCCTTCCCTCTTCAGCTTTGGCGTTGCCCCTAACTCCGGCCCGACGCTGGTGTTCCAAAGCCTGCCTATCGTGTTCTCCAATATGTGGGCAGGCCCAGTGTTTGCAGTGATTTTCTTCTCACTGCTTCTGATTGCCGCGCTGACCACTTCTCTGACCATTTATGAAGTGTTGATTACGACCATTCAGGAAAAAACCAAAATCCGCCGCGCAGCCGCGATTACCATCGTACTGGCAGGTATTTTTATCTTCGGCAATATTCCTTCCATCTTGAGCTACGGCCCATGGAAAGATATTTCCGTGTTTGGTAAAAACATTTTTGATGCCTTTGACTATATCAGCGGCAACATCCTGTTTATGCTGACCGCGCTCGGCTCTGCCTTGTTTGTTGGCTTTGTGATGAAAGATGAAGCGAAGGAGGAATTGCTCTACAAAGGCAACCATACCACCGTCAATATCTGGTTTGCCTATGTGAAATACCTTGTACCATTGGTGATTCTGCTGATTTTCATCAGCAACCTGTTCTGATAAGCAAACATATAAAAAAGCCGTCTGAAATGTTCAGACGGCCTTTGTTTTTTACTATGCTTTATTCAGCCCAGTTTTTCTTCTTACTGGTTTTACCGATACCCGGGTTGAAGCTGTTGGTAGGGTCAAGTTTTTTATAGAACTGTTTCAGCGCAGGCTTGGCTTCATACAGATGACCGACATTGTGCTCGGCAGGATATTGCGCGCCGCGTTGGTCAAGCAGATGGAGCATTTCATGTTCTAAGGCCATGCAGTCATTGCCTTTTTTAATGATGTAGTCCTGATGGAACACATGACACATAAAATGTCCGTAATACAATTTATGGATGATTTTATTGTCGATTTCCGGCGGCAGTGTTTCAAACCAATCACGATCATCACGGCGCAAGGCAATATCGAGCGCAACCAAATCTTCTACCTCATCATCATGCACCGCACGATAGCGAATTGCGGCAGAAGCTACGGCAAAGCGATGCAGCATGGCCGCCTGCGTTTCTTCGGCATTACATTCGAAGAATGCGCCGCCATGGGTTGCAAAATATTCCTTCAAGAAAGCACGCGCTTCTTCTACGCCCTCGCCACCCATTTTCA
>NZ_JBQCXF010000581.1:0-1785 GCF_051956635.1 Neisseria sp. P0022.S010
GTATTCCGATGATTTTGGTGGAAAACGTCATCGGCCGCCGTAAAGGCGTGAACGCGCTGGATGCATTCGGCGGCTCGATGAACGGCAAACCAGTCGCCAAAATTTGGAAAGCGGTCGGTTGGATGGGTCTGCTCGGCGCATTCGGCATCATGGCCTATTACATGGTGCTCGGCGGCTGGGTCATCAGCTACATCGTCAACATCATCGGCGGTAATTTGGACATTTCCAGCCCTGTCAGTGGCGAAGTTACCAAAAGCTTCTTTACCGAACACATCGAAAACAGCCCTTGGGAAATTGCGTTCTACACTTTCTTGTTTGTGGTCGTAAACCAATGGATTTTGGTCAAAGGCGTCATTGGCGGTATTGAAAAAGCGGCAAAATACCTGATGCCGCTGCTGTTTTTATTTCTGATTGCCATGGTTGTGCGCAACGTTACCCTGCCGGGCGCGATGGAAGGGATTACTTTCTATCTGAAGCCTGATTTCAGCAAAATTACCGCCGAACTGTTCGTCTTCGTTTTAGGTCAAGTATTCTTCGCCTTGAGCTTGGGTTTCGGCGTGATGATTACCTTGTCCAGCTATCTGGATAAAAACGAAAATCTGGTTCAAACCGCAGTCATTACCGCCATTACCAATACCATCATCGCCGTGTTGGCGGGTTTTATGATTTTCCCGTCGCTCTTCAGCTTCGGCGTCGCGCCCAATTCCGGCCCGACTTTGGTATTCCAAAGCCTGCCGATTGTGTTCTCGAATATGTGGGCAGGCCCTGTGTTCGCCGTAATTTTCTTCTCGCTGCTCCTGATCGCTGCGCTGACGACTTCGCTGACGATTTATGAAGTGTTGATTACGACGATTCAGGAAAAAACCAAAATCCGCCGTACCGCCGCGATTACGATTGTACTGGCTGCCATCTTCATTTTCGGCAACATCCCGTCTATTTTGAGCTATGGCCCGTGGAAAGACGTTTCCGTGTTCGGCAAAAATATTTTTGATGCCTTTGACTACATCAGCGGCAATATCCTGTTTATGCTGACCGCGCTCGGCTCCGCGCTGTTTGTCGGTTTCGTGATGAAGGATGAAGCAAAGGACGAATTACTTTATAAAGGCAACCATACGACAGTCAATA
The DNA here is from genome assembly GCF_051956635.1 of Neisseria sp. P0022.S010. NCBI lineage: Bacteria > Pseudomonadati > Pseudomonadota > Betaproteobacteria > Neisseriales > Neisseriaceae > Neisseria > Neisseria sp. P0022.S010. The sequence goes on from NZ_JBQCXF010000581.1 coordinate 1,126, forward strand.
TCTGGTTTGCCTATGTGAAATACCTTGTGCCTTTGGTGATTTTGCTGATTTTTGTCAGCAACTTGTTCTGATAAACAGCATACAAAAAGGCCGTCTGAAATATTCAGACGGCCTTTATTTTAACTATGCTTTATTCTGCCCAGTTTTTCTTCTTACTGGTTTTACCGATACCGGGGTTGAAGCTGTTGGTCGGGTCGAGTTTTTTATAGAACTGTTTCAACTCTGGCTTCGCTTCATACAGATGACCGACATTATGCTCGGCAGGATATTGCGCACCGCGTTGGTCAAGCAGATGGAGCATTTCATGTTCCAAAGCCATACAGTTGTTGCCTTTTTTAATGATGTAGTCCTGATGAAACACATGACACATAAAATGTCCGTAATACAATTTATGGATGATTTTATTGTCGATTTCGGGTGGCAGGGTTTCAAACCAATCACGATCATCACGGCGCAAGGCGATATCGAGTGCGACCAAATCCTCTACTTCATCATCATGTACAGAACGGTAACGGATCGCGGCAGAAGCTACAGCAAAGCGATGCAGCATGGCCGCCTGCGTTTCTTCGGCATTACATTCGAAGAATGCGCCGCCATGGGTTGCAAAATATTCCTTCAAGAAAGCACGCGCTTCTTCTACGCCCTCGCCACCCATTTTCA
>NZ_JBQCXF010000582.1:0-1785 GCF_051956635.1 Neisseria sp. P0022.S010
ACAAGGAGCAATAAAATGAAACGAAACTTGGGTACTTTGGATCGCGTAATCCGTATTGTTATCGGTGTCGCACTGATTGCTGCAGCCGCTACCGGACAAATTGGCTGGTGGGGTTGGCTGGGCATCATCCCCCTGGGTACAGCACTGATTGGCAACTGCGCGCTGTACAGCTTATTGGGCATCAACACCTGCCGCATCAACAAAAAATAAAGAAGGCAAAACATGAGTACGGTCGGACAACTCCCGCAAATCAAGCCTTCCGAAGCAATGGCAAAAATCCGTGAGGGCGCGTTGGCAGTGGACATCCGAAGCCAAGCCGAATATCGGGGCGGGCATATTGGCGGCGCATTATCCCTTCCGCCTGAACAGCAGCGAGACAAACTGCCCGATGATACTGCCCCATGCCTGATTTTTTATTGCCTGAGCGGTAAACGTACAACACGGGCAGAAACAATATTGTCAGCGCTTGGCCAAGGTCGAGAATGTTATATTCTAGAAGGCGGCTTACTTGCATGGAAAGCTGCAGGGCTTCCTATTGTTGCCGACCGTGCCGCACCGGATATCATGCGGCAGGTGCAAACCATTGCGGGCAGTTTGATTCTGTTGGGCGTGCTGGCAGGTTGGCTGGTATCGCCTTGGTTTTATCTGATAGACGTGATGGTCGGCGCAGGCCTATTAACGGCTGGACTAACCGGATTCTGCGGCATGGCTCGCCTGCTAGCCAAAATGCCATGGAATCATTAAGCAAAGGCCGCCTGAAAGTTGCTGCTGAGGCCATTATGACTGATAATTCGACCTCCTCATTTGCCGAAAAGCGTAAAAAATGACCATTGCCGACAATCAACCGCCCTACGAAGAAGCCACCGCTTTTCTCAAACTACTGGCCAATCCCAACCGTCTCGCCGTATTGTGCAAACTACATGAAAGGCCGCACAATGTAACCGAGTTGGCTGAATCATCCGGACTGCCGCAAGCAGCAATGTCCAGTCAATTAGCTCTACTGCGTGAAGCCGGTTTGGTATCGTTTGAAGTGAACCATCGGGAACGGCAATATTACATTGCCGACCTGAGGGTAACCGAGATGATACAGTTGCTGTATTCCTTTTTCTGCGCAGAAAAATCTTGAAATGTTGCCGGAATAGGATAGCCCAAAAATCTATCTATTTATAATTTCAAAGGCCGTCTGAATCTTTTTCAGACGGCCTTTATTGTATTTTTAGTCTTGCCATATCATCTCGTGTTTAGAACCATAAGTAATCTTCTTGATATTGCTTTCAAGAGCAATTTCTTTATCTAATGTTCCTGAGTATTCCGAACCTGCTAATTTTTGAAATAAAGTAATATTCAGCTCCTCGTTGCGGCTAGTTGTTTTGATATCTGAAATACCCATTGCACTATTGCCTAATAAGCCTGTCAAATGAACCTGTCTATTATCCTTAGCTTCATTGACAGTAATTTTAAAATTCTGAATATCTTCCAACTTAATTTCATCAGTGGAAAAGCAACCGGACAATATCAAGCCTGTTACTCCCAGCATCATTACCCTCATTTTCATAATAATTCCCTGATCGATTTAGTAACCTTAGGTTTGATTTTCAGCGCCGACAGTTTCAGTATTTTCAGACGGCCTTTATTTCATACTGCTTTTGCACTTAAAGTCCGCGTGAGTGCATACTGCACACACGCTACCTAAAGGTTTTATGCATGCTATCGCCTTCTTTATTTGACGCTACTGAAGTAATTAATTTACATTACATGACTTACTAATTACTCACCATCACATCC
>NZ_JBQCXF010000583.1:0-1775 GCF_051956635.1 Neisseria sp. P0022.S010
ATCAAAGGAAACCATCATGGCAGACTTCAACAAAATCCTGACCCCGGGCGACGTGGACGGCGGCATCATCAACGTTGTCAACGAAATCCCTGCGGGCAGCAACCACAAAATCGAATGGAACCGCAAATTAGCCGCGTTCCAACTCGACCGCGTTGAACCGGCAATTTTCGCCAAACCGACCAACTACGGCTTCATTCCGCAAACTTTGGACGAAGACGGCGACGAATTGGACGTATTGCTGGTGACCGAGCAGCCTTTGGTAACCGGTATTTTTCTGGAAGCACGCGTTATCGGCGTGATGAAATTCGTTGACGACGGCGAAGTGGACGACAAAATCGTCTGCGTTCCGGCCGACGACCGAAACAACGGCAATGCCTACAAAACTTTAGCCGATTTGCCGCAACAACTGATCAAACAAATCGAGTTCCACTTCAACCACTACAAAGACCTGAAAAAAGCAGGTACCACTAAAGTTGAATCTTGGGGCGATGTAGAAGAAGCGAAACAAGTCATCAAAGAATCTATCGAACGTTGGAACAAACAAGCCTAATCGGTTTGTCCTGTTCAATATCAAGGCCGTCTGAAAGCAAAGTTCAGACGGCCTTTTTATATATCAACCGAAGGACAGGCTTGGAAGACGAATAATCGTTTTGCGCGTAACCGGTTGCCCCAACGGTTGCGGCCGCGTCATGCTGGCGGAAATAGGTTTGGTCGGCAAAGCCATCGGCCGCTACAACTTTTACGCAGGCGGCAACTGCGAAGGCCCCCGCATTCCGCGCCTGTTTAAAGAAAACATTACCGAACCTGAAATCCTTGAAATTGTCGAAGGCTGGGTGGCAGATTGGTCTTGAAACCGTTTGGATGAGGAAGGTTTTGGAGATTTTGCCATCCGTACAGGTATCGTCAAACCCGTATTGGACGCTCCGCGAGACTTTTGGGCATAACGCATACAGACAGACCCACAAGTCTGCAATGAGAAAATAGAGAAAACTAAAGGCCGTCTGAAAATCTGATTTTCAGACGGCCTTTTATATTGGGAGCGTTTATATCAAAGATGGAATATAAACCGAATCAGCGACGGCGGCCAAAGCCCCGACCCATGCTTGGTCGGCGGTAGTTGGAAGGCTGGCGCGCGGTTTCGCGGTAACGCTGTTGCTGTTGAGCGTTTTGTTGTTGCGCATTTTGCTGTTGGGCGCGCAGGGTGCGCGTATTCAGCTGTTGGCTGGTGCGTCTGTTTGGACGTGCGGTTTGATAATAGTTGGCACGGGCTTGACGGGCAATCGGGCTGTTTTGATTGCGTGCCTGTGTGAATTTGTTGGCCAATGCGTTGCCGATAAATGCACCGGCTGCCGCACCCACCAAGCTTTGCAGCAGCCAGCTGCCGGTGGATTGGTCGTAGATGTATTGTTGGCCGTCTGTACCGGTTACCGGTTGGCCGTTGTTGCCGTTGGCTTGTGCTTCGGCAGGAATGGTGTCTTTCACGGCTTCGGGCGTGAGCTGGTAAACCGTATTGTCTTCTTGTTGGCCGTTTTGTTGTGCCAACTGTTGTTGCAATGCTTCGATTTGTTTTTGTTGCTGTTCAAGCTGCGCTTGGGTATTGTCTTTGCAGGCAGCGAGGGCAAAAGTGGAAAGGGCGGCTAAGGCAATCAGTTTTTTCATTGTTTTTCCTGAGAGAGGTTTGTCTTTGCCGAGATTTCGGCGGAGTGTGTTTGCCTAATATTAAACCATTTCCCTGTTTTTCAAGTGGTTTTACAAAATAATATTGGAAAGTTGCG
>NZ_JBQCXF010000584.1:0-1768 GCF_051956635.1 Neisseria sp. P0022.S010
CCTGTAATCTGTGTTGATGATGAAAGGTCGTCTGAAAACCTTGGAAACAGTGTTTCAGACGACCTTTATTATTTTTTAGGCTTATTTTAGATATTTCGATTACTTTTTAATGAGTGATTATCAAGTTAATCCACTATACATAAATTCTTTTTCGTTCAGGTTGAGACCTTTGCAAAATTCCCCAAAATCCCCTAAATTCCCACCAAGACATTCAGGGGATTTCTCATGAGCACCTTCTTCCGGCAAACCGCACAAGCCATGATTGCCAAACACATCGACCTCTTCCCATTATTGAAGTTGGATCAAGTGATTGATTGGCAGCCGATCGAACAGTACCTGAACCGTCAAAGAACCCACTACCTTAGAGACCACCGCGGCCGTCCCGCCTATCCCCTGTTGTCCATGTTCAAAGCCGTCCTGCTCGGCCAATGGCACAGCCTCTCCGATCCCGAACTCGAACACAGTCTCATCACCCGCATCGATTTCAACCTGTTTTGCCGTTTCGAAGAACTGAGCATCCCCGATTACAGCACCTTATGCCGCTACCGCAACCGGCCGGCGCAAGACAACACCCTGTCCGAACTGCTGGAACTGATTAACTGCCAACTGACCGAAAAAAACCTAAAAGTAGAAAAGGCATCCGCCGCCGTCATTGACGCCACCATTATTTAGACTGCCGGCAGCAAACGGCGTCATGCCCGGGCATAGCGGAATTTACGGTGCAGCGTACCGAAGCTTTGTTCGACCACATAACGGGTTTTCGATAAATACTGGTTACGCTTCGTTTGATTTTCCGTCAGCGGACGGTTGCGGTGGGCTTTGCGCATAATGCCGTCCAACAACTGATGTTCTTTCAGATGTTGCCGGTTTTCCTCACTGTCATAGCCTTTGTCGGCATAGACGGTCGAGCCTTCGGCAATGCCTTCCAATAAAGGCGACAGGTGGTTGCACTCATGGGTATTGGCGGGGGTGATGTGCAGTTTCTCGATATAGCCTTCTTCATCGGTACGGGTATGTTGTTTGTAACCGAGTCTGTAGAGGCCGTTTTTCTTTGTCCAACGGGCATCTTCATCTTTGCTCGGTGTGGTTTGGCCGCTGACTTGTCCTTCTTCATCGACTTCTATGGCATCCTATTTCGGTCTGATTAAAGTGAGCGCACAAAGCCATCTGAAGGCGATGTGTTTAAACCTGTTGAAAGCGGCTAACAGACTAAGTGTGCCTGTTGCTGCCTAAAAGGTGGCCGGATGCCTGATTATCAGGTATACGGGGAGGATTAAGGGGGTGTCTGAGTAGAATCAGTGGATACTTGAAATAAAAACAGCCGAAAACCTTTGTTTGGATTTTAGCTGTTGGAAGAAAAGGAATTTTGCTAAGGTCTCAGCCTGTTATTGTAAAGACAATGTTTCTAGATACACATCGGCCAACAAGAGCGACATCCTGTTAATACTATTGCTTCGCTTGCTGGCCGTATTCATAGGCGGTTTTGGCTTAGATTGTTACAGAATAAATATTTCAGACGACCTCGAAAAAGGATTGAGGTCGTCTGAAAAGCAGAAACCGTGTGCATGTGTACCGCGCCCACACTACTTACGTAGACTAAGACTTGCTTTGAGTTATGACAATGCCTTCTAGCCCAATAGATGGATTTATATAGTGGAAATTATATGTTTCTTTACTTTCAAGAAAGGGAGATACGCAAGGAAAAGTTTCTATAATTTCATTTGGAATACTGTCTTTTCCCCATGTGTACATATCAAAAATAATATTT
>NZ_JBQCXF010000585.1:0-1768 GCF_051956635.1 Neisseria sp. P0022.S010
TTCATGAACTAAGCTAAATTTTCGTTTGGTCATTCTACCCTTGGGGTTGATACGGACAGCAACGATGCCAAGCTGGTTTTCTTCGCCATAAACATTACTTAAACATTCAATTAGCTTACTTAATTCATAATCATCAATAGCAACAGAAATGATTCCGTCATTAGTTTGTAATAAATAGCTAAGGTGTAACCTGCTTTCCATTAAAGAAAGCCAAGAGCTTTGTTTATAAGAATTTTTATAAATAATTTCGGATGAATTAGTGTTATACGGCGGATCAATATAAATACATTTCACCTGTCCGCGATAACGCGCCTGCAACAGGTTCAGGGCTTGGAAATTGTCGGAATGGATGAGCAGGCCGTCTGTGGCTTCATCTAAATCATGGTCGTTTGAGAGGGCGGCGAGGAGCGCGGTTTGAAAGGCGGCAGGGAAAAGGGATGTATCAACCGTCAGATAAGGGTTTGATTCGGCAAAGGAATCCGAATTTTCATCGGGGGGGGGTAAATCATTGATTGCAAAAAGATTTTTCCATGTTTCGCGCTGTTTGGCATTGGCAAACACGGTTTTTAGCATTTCTTGGGGAATATGGTTCAGCGTGATGAGCCAGTGGCTTTTGGCGACAAATTTCTTTTTCAGCCACAGCTTTTTCTGAAAATCTTCCAGTTGGGCGAGGAAATCGATGATTTCTCGGGCGATGGCGCGCAGGGTTTGGATTTGGTGCAGGCTGCCTTCGATGTTGGCGAAGGTGGGCGCGTCTTGAATGTTGTCCAAGTCCATCACTTCGTTTTTGATGTAAAAATCCAATTCGCGGCGCAAAAAGCCGCCCAAGTCTTTGTGGATGAAATAATCGGCGGTGTTTTTGGCGGTGTAGTCGGCAAGGTGCTTTTCCAATAGCGTACGTTTTGAGTTTTGCTCAGTCGGTGCAAGCTGCCAAACGGCTTGCCAATCTTCTCCTATAAGGTCTTGAAGCGTGGCGATGGTGTTTTCGTTGGCGATTTTCTGCGCCTTTTTCCCACCTTCGGACGCAACAGTGTATTCGAAGCAGATTTCCAGTGTTTTGCCGCCCGAAGCGTCTGAAATTTCACGGACGGGATAAACCGCTTCTTCGTGAAGGTCGCCGTTGTCGTCTTCTTTTTCAATCACGCGCTCTTGTACCAGCGCAAATACGCGGGCGGCATCGTTGTCTTTGCGGTTGTCTTTAGCGGTGTCGGCTGCGGTCAGGCGGAAAAATACTTCGCGGCCGTCTGAAAGTTTGAAGCGGTAGTTGCTGAAGTTCTCGCCCGATTTGGTGTAATACTGGTCTTTGTTCGCCCAGTGCAGCAGCACTTCTTCGCCGCTGTACGGCACGGCGTAGGTATCGCCCTTGTAGCGGCGTTAGCTGATGAAGTCACCTTCTTCGTAGTAGCGCGAAAAGAAGGTGAGCAGATGGCTGTAAACCACTGCTTCACTTGTCACGCTACCTTTTTGAGCGGAAGTAATTTTGTCTTTTAATTCCTGAATTTTGGGGAGATTGTCTGGATTTGCACCTAAAGCAGCAGCGGCTTTTTCAGCTTCAGCCAGCTCTTTCTGCCAACTATTAATTTGTGTTTGGCTGGATGTGGAAAATGCGGCTTGTATTTTTGCAGGGAGCCTATTTTGCAGATAATCACCAATTTCTTTAGAACGGCTATTTAAAATTCGGTAAATGCCGAAATCAAGATCAGCACGGTCGATTTGGAAGATTTCTTTTAATTTTGCAATTAGATCGGTTTGATAAGACATAATACAC
>NZ_JBQCXF010000586.1:0-1763 GCF_051956635.1 Neisseria sp. P0022.S010
TATTGGTTGATAAAGTCGGCATAGCGTTTAGGCGCGCCTTTGTAGGTGTTCACGGTCAGACGCTCTGCGGCCAAACCGAAGTTCACACGGTCATATTCGGTAACCGGAATACCGATACGCAAACCGCCGCCGAAAGTCGTGGTTTTATATTGTTTCGCGCTAGAAGAAGCTTTACGCGGGTCGTAAGTCTTGCCGTAAAGGTCGTAGCCCAAGCTTACGCCGTCAGGTGTGAAGTATGGGTCGGTAAACGACAACGAGCCGTTTACTGTGGTTTTACTGCGGGAAGCGCGCAGGGCAACGGATTTACCCGTACCGAACAGGTTGTCTTGAGCCACGCCGGCAGACATTACCAAACCGGTATCCTGAACCCAACCTGCGCTCAAGTCGAGCGAGCCAGTCGAACGTTCGGTCAGGCTCATGTTCAGGTCAACTTGGTCGGGGGTATTGGCCACAGGAACCGCATCAAATTGAACGTTGTCGAAGTAGCCCAACAACTCAACGCGCTCTTTAGAACGTTGCAGTTTGGCAGAGTCGTAAGGCGCCGATTCCATTTGGCGCAACTCGCGGCGGATAACTTCGTCACGGGTTTTGTTGTTGCCGGTAATGTTGATTTCGTTTACATAGATTTTGCGGCCCGGTTGGACGGTCAGCACAAAATCAACAGTATGCGTTTCGGCATTGGGAATCGGTTGGACATTGATTTCGCTGAATGCGTAACCTGCCTGACCCATGCGGTTTTGGATGGCTTCGAGCGAATTGGACATTTGTGCGCGCTCGTACCATTTGCCCGGCTTCATGGTCAGCAGTTTTTCCAAATCTTCTTTCGGCACTTCCAGCGTATCGCCTTCGATGCGTACATTACCCCAGCGGAAGCGGTCGCCTTCGCTGACGGTTACTTTAATGGTCTGCTTGGTTTTGTCTTCGTTGGTTTGGATATCGGTATCCAAAATGCGGAAGTTGAAGTAGCCGTTGTTTTGGTAGTAATTGGTGATTTTTTCCATATCCTGAGCAAATTTTTGCTCATTGAACTGGTTGCTCTTGGTCACCCAAGTCCACATGCCGCCTTCGCTCAGGGACATTTGTTTCAGCAGGCGGCGGTCGGAATAAACTTCGTTGCCTTCAAAGGAAATATCGGTAATCTTGGTAGATTTGCCCTCTTCGATGGCAATATCGATAGACACGCGGTTGCGAGCAAGTTTGGTAACGGTCGGCGTGATTTTGACCGACTGTTTGCCGCGGCTCAAATACTCTTCTTTCAAACCGGCAACGGCTTGGTTCAGCGTTGCTTGGTTGAAGTATTGGGATTGCGCCAAACCAAAGGCTTCAAGGTTTTTCTTGATGGCATCGTTTTGCAGCATTTTCGCGCCGGTAATATTGAGCGAGCTGATGGTCGGACGCTCAATCACGGTCAGCAGGACTTGATTGTCCATGGTCTCGACGCGTACGTCGTCAAAGAAACCGGTTGCATAGAGTTTTTTGATGATTTCTTCACTGCGCGCATCATTGAAATTATCACCGACTTTAACGGGCAGGTAGTTGAAGACGGTACTCGGCTCGGTGCGCTGCAGGCCTTCGACGCGGATGTCCTGAATGGTAAAGTCAGCCAATGCCAGTGGAGACAGGCTCAATACCATTAAAGCGGAAGCAATCTGGTTCAGTTTCATAAATTATCCAAACAAACGGTTGATGTCATTAAAGAAAGCCACAGCCATCATCAAAAGCATGGCTGCCAGTCCGAAGCGCAGGCCGACTGCCTGTATGCG
>NZ_JBQCXF010000587.1:0-1755 GCF_051956635.1 Neisseria sp. P0022.S010
GGTCTCATAGGTGTATTGATCGTCGAGCATGACCCAGCCGCCTGCGGATGCATCTTCTATAGCGGAGCCAAGCTTCCCGAAAGAGAGGATGCTGTCGTTGCCTTTGCGGATGGCGGGTGTACCGTCGTCTGAAAAAGTGGTGCAGCCAGCGAGAAGGAATACTGCGGATAAAAAGGGGAAGACGTATGTTTTCATAATGTTTGTTTAAAGGTATTTAAAATCAGGCAAATGGGGGAATACTCAATCCGAATTGTTCCAACAAGCCGACCGTTTCGTAAACGGGCAGGCCCATCACGCCTGTAAAGCTGCCTTGCAAATGCTCGACAAACACGCCGCCCAAACCCTGAATGCCATACGCGCCCGCTTTGTCCATCGGTTCGCCACTTCGGATATAGGCGGATATTTCTTCGGCAGACAAGGTTTTGAAACGTACATCGCTGGTTTGCAAAACGCCGTGCGTTTTCCCTTGCCAATATACGCATACGGCAGTCAGCACCTGATGCGTCTGCCCTGAAAGCCGTGCGAGTATTTCGGCTGCTTGGGCTTCGGTTTCCGGTTTGCCGAGAATGTGGTTTTGATAGGCGACCGTAGTGTCGGCGGTCAGAATCGGATATTCGGGCGACGCGTCGTGTGTGGCTAACCATTGCTCGACAGCGGCGGCATTTTTTTCCTGCGCCATACGTTGCACATAATCGGCGGCTTTTTCGTCGGAATGCGGCGTTTCGTCGATGTCGACAGGGATACGGATAACTTTGAATCTTAAGTTTTCCAGAATTTCGCGGCGGCGCGGGCTGCCGGAGGCTAGGTAGAGTGTGTGCATAAAACTTTCTTTTTTAGGGGATATAAGGTCGTCTGAAAATTATTTTGACTATTTGTGTTGGCCGGACAGGCGCACATAATGCGCAGAAGAATATTTCAAAAATTCTTTTTCTTTTTCGGTCAGCGGGCGGACTTGTTTGACGGGCGAGCCGACATAGAGATAGCCGCTTTCCAAACGTTTGCGTGGCGGCACCAAGCTGCCTGCGCCTATCATCACGTCGTCTTCAATGACGGTATCGTCCAGAATAATTGTACCCATCCCGATCAACACACGATCGCCGATGCGGCAGCCGTGCAGCATGACTTTGTGTCCGACGGTTACGTCTTCGCCGATGATAAGGGGCGAACCTTCAGGCTTTTCCGCGTTTTTGTGCGAAACGTGCAAGACACTGCCGTCCTGTACATTGCTGCGCGCGCCGATGCCGATGCTGATGCTGTTCACGTCGCCGCGCAACACGGCATACGGCCAAACGGATACGTCTTCGGCAAGCGATACTTCGCCGATGATGACGGAGGTCTCGTCGATGAGGCAGGATTCGTGGATTTGGGGAGTATGGTCTAAGAAGGGGCGGATAGGGTTCATGTTGTTTCTTTCTTTTTGATAGTGTGGCAGGTTTCAGACGACCTGCGGCTCGGTATGGCGAAAGTATGCCGTTTTGACGCAGGTGAGGCAAGGGCGGTGTCTCCCGAGATGTCGTCATGTCTTTGTAAACAATATTTTTTATGGTTATAGAACCATTTTCCGTTAGGCCTGCATCTCTTGTTTACCGAAGGTGGAAAATTGTCCGTTATTATCTTGTAGTTACAAGTAGCTGCAAATCATTCTCTTGCCATTTGAATTGGAATGATATATATTTTAAAAAAATATTTCATAAAATAACGAAACCCGATGGTTTGTTTTCAAACAGGTTTGGTGGGTTTCCAATCTCACAAACC
>NZ_JBQCXF010000588.1:0-1748 GCF_051956635.1 Neisseria sp. P0022.S010
CATTCAGGAAGCCCGCAACAGCCAAACCGGCCGCAGCGAAACCTTCGCCTTCGACCCCGCCCACAACATCCTCGACATCCCGACATCTACTCCCTCTCCCGTGGGAGAGGGCCGGGGAGAGGGCAAAACGACCGCTCCGATTTCAGACGACCCCAAAACTCAAGGTCGTCTGAAATCACCTGCCAACCCTAACCTTGTCAGCGGCAACCGCCTTAAAGAATACAACGGCATCGAATACACCTACGACGCCTTGGGCAACCTGATTTACCGCCAGCTGCCCGACGGCGAAAACCAATATTACCAATACGATTTAGAAAACCAACTCGTCCGCGCCGAAATCAAAAAGCCAGCCGGCAATACCGAGATTTGGACATACGCCTACGACCCGTTCGGCAGACGCCTTTCCAAAGAACGCCAAGACAAACTCGCCTGGACGAGTACCGAACCGAAACGCACCCACTTCGTCTGGGACGGCAGCCGCCTGTTGCAGGAGTACACCTACAAAGGCTGCTACACCTATATCTACACCGACCAAGACAGCTACGAACCCTTAGCCCAAGTCTTTCACAACAACCAAGACGAAGAGCAATACCTCGCCTATTTCCACAACGACCAAATCGGCATCCCGAAAGAGATGACCGACATCCACGGTAATCTCCTTTGGTACGGCGAATACACCGCCTGGGGTTGTCTGAAAAAGGACGGGCGGGTTTACAAGAACGCGCACCAGCCGTTCAGACTGCAAAACCAATACTTCGATGAAGAGACAGGGCTGCATTACAATCTGATGCGGTATTACGAGGCGGAGACAGGGCGTTTCATTAACCAAGATCCGATTGGGTTGTTGGGTGGTAGTAACCTTTATCGGTTTGCACCTAATGCACAAGGATGGACTGATCCCTCTGGTTTTATAGCTATGGCATTAGTTTTCTTACCAGAAATAGGTGCTGCTTTAACTGCTTTAGGGCAAGCTGCACTAACAGCAATTGGCATTGGAGCAGTTTTAAGTCTAAGTGGTGATACTTCAAAAGAGAAAAGTCAGGCTAAAGCACAGGTAAAGGCAGGCGCTTGTCATGGAAACTGTAAAAGTTCAAAAAAGCCTCAGCACGGATATAAAATTTACGATAAAAGAACAGGGCAAATAATGGAATATGGTATTAGCGGGCAAACTAGAACAAAGGCAGATTACTTTAAAACAGAAAATAATTCGCCGAGGATTCGAAGTAAATTGAGGGTTAAGTATGGTGGCGATCCTAATTATGCAGGTTCGGTAATGATTGATGGACTGCCAAATAGAGAAGCAGCTTTAGCGTGGGAAGAGGCACAGGTACGATTACATAAACTAAAATATGGCTCCCAGCCTCCAAGGCAAAAACGACCTATAGTTGATTAGGAGAAATTTATGATTAAAGTTATAGACTTACGAAGTGAATATAGTACAAATCCAATATTTGTGAATTTTAATAGACAAGCCCACGCCATTCCAACGCTATATGCTAAATCTCTGCCTAAATTTGAATCAAAACAGATTAGTACCTGTTTGATTATTTTGTATCCTCATGATGATTTCCCAGAAAAACCGAATATAAAAGGATTTGCAGATTTCTATCTGTATTTTAATTTTGATAAATATTTTGTGTCTTCTGATGCTGAGAAAAAAATGATGCAATTAGAAGCAGTCCATCAAGGAATGTTGGGAATTGCAGTTGAACAGGGGTGGAATACAGAACCATTTGAAATAGCATATC
>NZ_JBQCXF010000589.1:0-1742 GCF_051956635.1 Neisseria sp. P0022.S010
CGTCCAAATAACGCCACAGCCGCGCCTGCCAATCCTCATCATCGCCCAAACCCAGCAGCTTCCCAGCCTGCCACGCATCAATCCAATCCGGCCGGTACACCAAATATTGGTCGAAAATATCCGCCATCTGTCCGGCAAGCTGATAATCCGCCGATGCCGAGCTATACAAATAACTTTCCAGCTTCAGGCGTACGTTTTCGTATTCCGGGTCCGTCTGAAACGCTTCGCTGCGGAACAAATCCAGCAAACGCCAACGCATGACTTCAGGCGAAAACGGACTGAGCGGCGGCACATCGGGAACCAATTTGCGCATCAGCTGCCACGCCAAACCGGCAGGCAGGCTGAACTTCAAATTCGCTGCCACGCCGAGTTCGCGCGCAAAAAACACATTCAGATAACGCCGCATACCCTGGCTCTGCACCACCACTTCTTCCTGCGCCAATACAGAATCCAAGGGCGAAGCCTGATGAATACGCGCGCACATTTCGGCAAGCGATTCCAAACGGTCGGATTGAAAGAGATAAAACATGACATGCCATCGAAAAAACAATTACGCGCATTATAATGCCATCAGGGCAAACGGTTCAGCAGCGTATTAAAATAAAAGGCAAAAGATTACGGTAAAGGCCGTCTGAAATCGCTTTTCAGACGGCCTTTGCCGTTAAAACTCAAACGCTAGGCTTTAATGTATTTCTTTTTGAACTTCGGCTTTGTTTAATCTTAATTCCCAACCAAAATAAAAACCTGCTTCCCTCAAAGCAGGTTTTTAATCTATCTCACTCAAGCAGGCGGCAGCGGCGCGCCTTCCGGATGCTTATAGCGGTTGTACATAAACAAATATTGTTCCGGAAAACGGCGTATCCAATATTCGGTATTTTCATTGATCACGCGCGCGTCGTTCTCCTTATCGCCGTTCAACTCGCCGCGCAAAGGCTCGATGTGCAAGACAAAGCCTTTGCCGTCGGGCAGCCGCTTGCCGCAGAAAAACAAAGCCTTCACGCCTTTGACTTGCGCCAGCTTGCCCGCCAACGTCATGGTGTAGGCAGGTTTGCCGAAAAAGTCCACCCACACGCCGTCGCCCCCTTCTTCCGGAGACGGTACATGGTCCGGCAACACAATGGTCGCTTCGCCGCCGCGCAGGGCCTTGATGATTTGTTTGACGCCCTGAATACTGGTCGGTGCAGTCTTGCCCTTGCCGCGCACGCGACCTGCCTGCATTACCGCATCAAATGCCTTGATTTTCGGCGGCTTGTACATCGCCGTCAGCGGAAACGGCAGTTGCTGGCTGATGTAGCGGCCGGCCAAATCATAGCTGCCGATGTGCGGCGTAATAAACAGCAAACCTTCGCCCGCACTCAAGGCCGTCTGAACATGCTCCCAACCGTTGACGCTGACAAACAGGTTTTCAATTTCCTCAGGCCGTCTAAAAAACGCCACCGGCAATTCCAAGCCGCCTTTTGCCGTTTCATGGAAAACTTTTTTCACCGCCTCGTCCGTCGGGTTCAAACCGGCAAGTTTCATGTTTTCGAAAACACGCCGGCGATCTTTCGACAGCACGCGGAAACCCAAACTGCCCAGCAGATTGCCTAATTTGTGTAACCAAGCCAAAGGCAGAGCGGCCAAAAATTTAAAAACAAAGGTAACAAGCGTTTGCATAAGGTTTTACCAAAATGAAGTGGACAGATTGTAAACGAAACAGGCCGTCTGAACAAAACAGACTTCGGGCAAATATATTGCGGCAC
>NZ_JBQCXF010000590.1:0-1741 GCF_051956635.1 Neisseria sp. P0022.S010
TGACGCAAAACAATGCCCAGCAAAACCTGCTTGGTTTTGAAGCGCCGGAAGTGTTGTGGGACAGCAAACCCAAGCCGGAAGAATTGAACCTGCTGCGCGACATTGCCGATGAATTTTCCGCCCGCCGTTTTAATGGCGACCGCGATGCTTGGCCGGAAAAAATCGATGACGCGATTTGGCTCAAAGTTACCAACGACCGCCACGGCTGCCTGAAATCCGCCTGTCCCAACCGTGCGGAATGTCCGTTTTACCTAGCGCGCGATGTCTTGGAAACCGTCGATGTCGTCGTTGCCAACCACGATCTTCTGCTTGCCGACATCAGCATGGGCGGCGGCGTGATTCTGCCTGCGCCCGAAAACAGTTTCTATTGCATAGACGAAGCGCACCACCTGCCCAAAAAAGCCCTCAGCCGCTTTGCCGCCGAACATTCATGGAATATTGCCGTTTGGACGCTGGAAAAACTGCCGCAGCTGACCGGCAAAATTGCCGCGCTTACCGATAAAGCCGAACTTGCCAACCTTGCCGATGAAGCTGCCACATCTTTGCTCGACAGTTTGCACGAATGGCAGTTCCATTTGGCGGAAGAGCCGTCTTTAAGTCTGGGGTCGTCTGAAAATGACAGGCGGAAACACAACGAACCGACTTGGTTGTGGGAAGACGGCAAAATCCCCGAAGGCCTGGAAACCACAGTTTCCAATACAGCCATTGCTGCGCGCAGCCTGCTCAAACACGTTATCGGGCTGAACGATGCGCTTTCCGCCGCGCGCCGCGAAAAAGAGCAGGATAGCGCGCTCCTCGACCGCCTGACCAGCGAGTTCGGCCTTTTTATCGCCCGTATCGAACAAATCAGCGCGGTTTGGGATTTGCTCTCCACCGTTCCCATTGAAGGCGAAGAGCCGTTGGCGAAATGGATAACCCGCCATGCCGACGATAAAAACGACTATATTTTCAATGCCAGCCCCATCAGTAGTGCATCCCACCTTGCCAACAGCCTGTGGCGGCGCGCGGCAGGCGCGGTGTTGACTTCGGCCACCCTGCAATCGCTCGGCAGCTTCAACTTGATTTTGCGCCAAACCGGCCTGTTGTGGTTGCCCGAAACCACCACGCTTGCATTGGAAAGTCCGTTTAATTTCGATACGCAAGGCGAGCTGTATATTCCGCCGGTTCATGCCAGCCCCAAAGACCCTGACGCGCATACGGCCGCCATTGTCGAATGGTTGCCGAAGCTGGTTTCACCGGTTGAAGCCATCGGCACGCTGGTGTTGTTTTCCTCGCGCAAGCAAATGCAGGATGTCGCCTTACGACTGCCTGACGAATACTTGCCACTTCTGCTTGTGCAGGGCGAGTTGCCCAAGGCTATCTTGTTGCAAAGACACCATCAAGCCATTGCCGAAGGCAAAGCCAGCATTATTTTCGGCCTTGACAGTTTTGCCGAAGGCCTCGACCTGCCCGGCACGGCCTGCGTGCAAGTCATTATTGCCAAGCTGCCGTTTGCGATGCCGGACAATCCCATCGAGAAAACCCAAAACCGTTGGATTGAACAACGCGGCGGCAATCCCTTTATCGAAATCACCGTTCCCGAAGCCAGCATCAAACTGATCCAAGCCGTCGGCCGCCTTATCCGTACCGAACAGGATTACGGCCGCGTGACCATCCTTGACAACCGCGTCAAAACGCAACGCTACGGCCAACAATTATTGGCCTGTCTGCCGCCGTTTAAACGGATAGGGTAGTTGTGGAT
>NZ_JBQCXF010000591.1:0-1738 GCF_051956635.1 Neisseria sp. P0022.S010
TTTAGGGTGTTGTTAAGCTGGTTGATTACTTCGGCTTCCATGATTCTTGTGTTCTTTCAAAATTTTAGGGGCGTATTGTAAGGGATTTGCCTGTTTTTTTCCATGACCGGGCCGTCTGAAAATGTGCGGTTTGGATTTTCAGACGGCCTCGGTTTTAAATTTTTCCAACCAAAGCCGCCAGTCGTTGTCTATCGGCGCTTGTACGGTCATCCGGCTGCCGTCTTCTATGCTTTGAAAACTGAGGCTTCGCGCGTGCAACATCAGGCGTTGCGTGCCGATATGTTCGGCAACGGCATGATTTTGGCGCAAATCGCCGTAGTTGGTGTCGCCGACGATGGGGTGGAAAATGTGTTTCATATGGCGGCGGAGTTGGTGTTTGCGTCCGGTGTGCGGCGTAAGTTCGGCCCACGAATAACGCGAGGTCGGATAACGCAGGGCAGATTGGAACGGCAACTCGGTTTGTGCCAGACAACGGTAGGCGGTTTGCGCTTCCTGCAATGTGGCTTCGGTCTGCGCTTCGGCGATTTTGTCGGGCATATATTTGAGGGCGTAATCAATCAGGCCGTCTGAAGGCAGATGACCGCGAACTATCGCCCAATAAGTTTTTTCGATAGTTTTGTTTTCAAACTGCTGCGTCAATAACCGTGCGGCTTCCGTATCGAGGGCAAACAACAAGACGCCGGAAGTCGGGCGGTCGAGGCGGTGGACGGGATAAACGTGCTGCCCGATTTGATCGCGCAGGGTCTGCACGGCAAAACGGGTTTCGTGTTTGTCTAACCAGCTTCGGTGTACCAGCATTCCGGCAGGTTTGTTGACGGCGATGGTGCGGCTGTCGCGGTGGATAATATCGAGCATGGCGGAGCAGTTGAATAAAAGCAGATATTGTAACGGGCTTTTGAAGATGTGGCAGAAACACTTGCCGCCGAAACCCAACTTTCAGACGGCCCGCCCCTTTCGGGTTACAATACTGCACATAAAAACACGAAGGAAAAGCCGTGAGCCTGCTCAAAAAACTGCCCAAACCCATGCTGCCCGACGAAACCCGCCGTGATATTCAGGCGCGCGAGTCGTATCATGTATTGAAGATTATTTCCGAATTTGTCGAAGCCGGCGAAGAATTGCGCGCCATTCAGCCAGCCGTCAGCATTTACGGCAGCGCGCGTACGCCTGAAGATCATCCCGACTACGAGTTCACATTACGCTTGGCACGCAAACTGTCGGATGCCGGATTTTCCGTCATCTCCGGCGGCGGGCCGGGCATTATGGAAGCGGCCAACAAAGGCGCGTTTGCAGGCGCAAGTCCGGCGGTGGGACTGAATATCGTGTTGCCGCACGAGCAAAAAGCCAATCCGTATCAGGATTTGTCGATTAAATTCCAACACTTCTTCCCGCGCAAAGTCATGTTCGTCAAACATGCCGTGGCGTATGTCGTCATGCCCGGCGGTTTCGGCACATTGGACGAATTGTTTGAAAGCCTGACTTTGGTGCAAACCGGCAAAACGCCCGACCGACCGATTATCTTAGTGGGCAAAGCATTTTGGGCGGGACTGTTGGACTGGATACGCGAGCAGTTGCTGGGCAGAAACTTGATTTTGGAAGAGGATTTGAACTTGATCCGCGTCATCGACGACGAAGACGAAATCATCGAAGAAATCTTCGCCCATTACGAAAACCGCTTGGAAGACTTGTCCGAACACCAAAATGCTTGGTCGCTGGGGCTGTAAAAAACTAAGGTTTC
>NZ_JBQCXF010000592.1:0-1736 GCF_051956635.1 Neisseria sp. P0022.S010
GTTGCGTATTAGATGGAATTATAGCAGATTTCAACCTTGTCCAATCACTGCAAAAAAACCTTTGCAAAACTTAAGGCCGTCTGAAACTTTGCTTGGTTGAATCCCCCTGCCGCAAACGTTAAAATGCTTGTTTTTTAAGACAACAAATTGTTTCACATCACGGATTCTAAGGAATAATCATGACTACATTTCAAATTGCGCGTGCCGACGGGAAAACGCTCGAAATCCAAGGCAAAATGGCCAACCGCCACGGCTTGATTGCCGGTGCGACCGGTACGGGGAAAACCGTTACACTGCGCCGCATGGCGGAAGCCTTCAGCAGTGAAGGTGTCCCTGTATTCTTGGTCGATGTCAAAGGCGATTTGTCGGGCATCGCGCAAGCCGGTGCCAACAGCGGAAAAGTGGGCGAACGCATTGCCGAGTTTGGTTTGGGCGAACAATGGCTGCAAAATTTCCCCGTGCGCTTTTGGGATGTTTACGGCGAAACCGGTATTCCCGTACGCGTCACCGTTTCAGAAATGGGTCCTATGCTTTTGGCACGCCTGATGAATCTGAACGACACGCAAGAAGGCCTGCTCAACCTCGTGTTCAAAGTTGCCGACGACAGAGGCTGGCACATTCTGGACTTAAAAGACCTGCGCAGCATATTGAAACACGTTTCCGACCACGCTTCGGAATACCGCACGCAATACGGCAACGTTTCTGCCGCCAGTATTGGCGCGATTCAACGCCAACTGCTGACTTTGGAAAACGAAGGCGCAGAAAAATTCTTCGGCGAACCTTCCCTCAACCTGCAAGACTGGATGCAAACCGACAACGGCAAAGGCATCATCAACATCCTTAACTCCGAAAAACTGATGCGTTCGCCGCGTATGTACAGCGCGTTTTTGCTGTGGATGCTGGCAGAATTGTTTGAAACCCTGCCCGAAGTCGGCGATTTGGACAAACCAAAATTCGTGATGTTCTTCGACGAAGCGCATTTGATGTTCGACAATGCCGCCAATGCGCTGGTCGAACAAATCGAACAAGTCGTGCGCCTGATTCGTTCCAAAGGCGTGGGCGTATATTTCGTCACCCAAAACCCGCTCGACTTGCCCGATACCATCCTCGGCCAACTGGGTAACCGTATACAACACGCCCTGCGCGCCTTCACACCGCGCGACCAAAAAGCAGTTAAAGCCGCTGCCGAAACCTTCCGCAGCAACCCAAATATCAAAGTTGCCGAAGCGATTGCCGAACTCGGTGTCGGCGAAGCCCTCGTTTCCTTCCTCGATGAAAAAGGTATGCCCGAGCCGGTAGAACGCGCCCTCATCCTGCCGCCGCAATCCGCCCTGACCCCGCTTGCCGCCGAAGAGCGCAACCGCTTGTTCCAAAACGATGATTTGTATCCAACCTATAAAGACATGGTGGACAACTACTCCGCTTTTGAAGCATTGGCCGAAGTAGATAGCCAGGCTGCCGCTGAAAAAGAAGCCGCAAATGCCGCTAAAGAGCAGGAAAAAGCACAAAAAGCCGCAGAAAAAGAAGCTGCCAATGCCGATCCCGGCATCCTCGGCGGACTGATCGGCGGTTTGAGCGGCGGACGTAAAAAATCCGGCCAAGGTTTGGGCTACAACGTTGCCGACGCCATCGGCAGCCAAATCAACCGCCAAGTAACCAACGCCATTTCACGCAGCGTAATGGGCATTATTAAAAATATGTTCAAATAATCAGCCTGCAAACATACTGCCTTTATT
>NZ_JBQCXF010000593.1:0-1727 GCF_051956635.1 Neisseria sp. P0022.S010
GGGGAGGAAATATTGACCGTGATGTAGCTCGCGTGGGGGTAGGCTTTTTCCAAGCAAATCAGATAATCGTCGGCCGCGTTTTCAATCGGCGTAACGGCATTTTTGCCGATGTTGATGCCCAAAATGCCTTTAAAGCGGCTGTTTTCAATGTTGCGGATCATCGCGTCGATGCCGTGATTGTTGAAACCCATGCGGTTGATGATGCCTTGGTGTTCGGGAACGCGGAAAAGGCGTGGCTGCGGATTGCCCGGCTGCGGCTTGGGCGTTACCGTGCCGATTTCGACAAAGCCGAAACCCAAAGCGGCAAACGCATCGATACACTCGCCGTTTTTGTCCAAACCTGCCGCCAAACCGACCGGATTGGGCAGCTGCAAGCCCATCAGCTCGGTTGGTCGGGTGTGGCTGTCCACTTTGGGCAGCAGGCCGAGTTTTTCGGCGGCACGCAAACTGTTGAGCGTGAAATGATGGGCCTTTTCTGCATCGAAGCGGAACAGGATAGGACGGACGAGTGAATACATGGCGGCGGCTTTCTGAACGGTTGATGAATTTGGCGTTATTTTACCTGAAACCGTCAAACTGCCCCAAACGTCTGTATCGATATGATTTTATTGTTTGGTGTCAAATGAAAATAAATAGGGTTTTTGCGTGTAATCGGATAGTTCATTAAAATGGTAAGAGAGAGTCTTTTCAGACGGCCTGATGGATGTATAGTTAATTAAAATCAAAATAGGACAGTAGCGCATCGTCAAATCGGGCGTAATCAGACAAAACGGTTCTCAGATACCGCTTAATATCCGCCCACACCTTCTCAATCGGATTGAGCTCAGGTGAATAAAGTGCAAGAGGCAATACCTTATGTCCCAATTTTTCCGCCATTTCCCGTAAGACACCCATACGGTGAAATCGTGCATTATCTAAAATAATCACCGATTTTTGAGTCAATGCGGGCAGTAGGCATTGCTGAAACCACGCTTCAAAAAAGACTCCGGTCATCGTATTTTGATAAATCATCGGAGCAATCAGCCGGTTGCCGACTTGTGCGGACACCAGAGATAAGCGTCGGTATCTTTTTCCACTTATCTGCGCTTTTACTATTTGCCCTTTCGGGCTTCGGGCACAGGGACGGAACAGGTAGCGGTCAAATCCTGTTTCATCCAAATAAACACGTTGGTAGTCGGAAAATTCGGCCGGCTGTGTCAAATAATGCGTTACTTTGACAGGGTCTTGTTCTTTGTAAGTGGTGGTCTTTTTTTGCGCGTCATCCCCATCTGTTTGAGTGCATAGCAAACGGCGGCTGGCGTACAATCAAAATGTTTAGCTATTTCATGCAGATAGGCATCCTGGTGTTACTCAACATATTGAGCCAGTTTTTGCCTATCCAATTTGACGGCATTTAGACCGGTAACTTGATGTTTTAGGCTGCCTGTTTGTTTTTTAAGGCGAATCCACAGGTAAAACGTGTTTCTTGACAAGTTAAACGTTGCTGCGGTTTGGCTGATGTTTTTGCATTGTTCGTAATAGTTTAAAGCTTTGTGTCTTAAGTCCGCAGAGTATGCTATGGTTAGATCTTCAAAGTTGAGTATTGTACCATTTTATTTTTAATTGACTATATCTTTGGATATCTGTTTTATCTATCGAACGATAAAATCCAATAAATTTTAAATTATTTAAATACAGATAGTTGTGAAAAATTTTTAATTTTTTTTTGAGATTGGGTGTTGACTGGT
>NZ_JBQCXF010000594.1:0-1727 GCF_051956635.1 Neisseria sp. P0022.S010
GAATAGAATAATTCGTTTGAAATCAATTAAAAACAAATCCTTTACAAAATATTGAATGTAAATACCATTCGATATTCGACCAAATGCACTACTGGCAATGCTCTCAGGCCGTCTGAAAACCCAATTTCAGACGGCCTTTTTTGTTACAAACCTCTTGACCGATTACATAAGATTACGTAAAGTGTGCAACAGTTTTCATAAATTGGTAAAACCAATTTACCTGATAACTGGTTGCATCTAAAAAAGTGGCAATCCTTATTCGAAAAACATCTATTACTCAACACATCGCATCAAACCGCCATTGATTGACGGTTATGGTGCCCGTTGCCCCAAGGATAATCCCATGGCTCTCTTTCTCAGTATTTTTCCCATCGTGCTGTTGATCTGGCTGATGGTTAAGAAAAACAGTATGCCGTCCTACGTCGCGCTGCCGATTACCGCCGCGCTGATTTATGCCATCAAACTGTTTTATTTCGGCAACGACGCTATGTTGCTCAACGCAACAGCCGCGTCCGGCCTCGTCTCTACCCTGACCCCGATTACCGTGATTTTCGGTGCCATTATGTTTAACCGCATGATGGAAACCACCGGCTGTATCGACGTCATCCGCAAATGGCTGGCTACCATCAGCCCGAATCCGATTGCCCAGTTGATGATTATCGGCTGGTCTTTCGCCTTTATGATTGAAGGCGCATCCGGTTTCGGCACACCTGCCGCCATTGCCGCGCCAATCCTGATGAGCTTGGGCTTCAACCCATTAAAAGTAGCCATCTTCACTTTGGTCATGAACTCCGTACCCGTGTCCTTCGGTGCAGTAGGTACCCCGACTTGGTTCGGCTTCGCGCCTTTGGGCTTGGATCAAAAGAGCATTATGGAAATCGGTATGAGAACCGGCGTAATGCACTTCTTTGCTGGTTTCATCATCCCTGTGATCGGCTTGAGCTTCATCGTACCTTGGGCTGAAATCCGCAAAAACTTGGGCTTCATCGGTATCGCCGTATTCTCCTGTACCCTTCCTTACGTTGCCTTGGCGATGGTTAATGAAGAATTCCCATCTCTGGTTGCCGGCGCAATCGGCCTGATGGTGTCCGTATTCGCAGCAAACCGCGGCTGGGGCTTGAGCAAAGATTACGCCAAAGACCCGAATGCAGAAAAAGTACCTTTCGCACAAGTTGCCAAAGCACTGGCTCCTTTGGGTATGCTGATCGGCATGCTGGTGATCACCCGTATCAAACAGCTGGGCATCAAAGGCCTGCTGACCAGCAAAGAAGAATGGTTCAGCTTCCAACTGCCGTTTGATTTGTCCAAAATCACCGTCAGCGACTCCCTAACCATCACCTTCGGCAACATCTTCGGCCAAGGCGTAAACGCTTCCTACCAAACCCTATACGTTCCGGCTTGGATTCCGTTTGTCTTCACCGTTTGGATTTGCATCCTGCTGTACAAAACCAAATTCAAAGATGCGTGGTCTTTCTATGCTGCAACCTTCAACCAAACCAAAAAACCTCTGCTTGCCCTGATGGGTGCGTTGATTATGGTTCAACTGATGATGGTTGGCGGCGACGACTCCATGGTGAAAATCATCGGTAAAGAGTTTGCCGCGATGGCAGGCGAACACTGGGTTTACTTCTCCCCTTACCTTGGCGCAATCGGTGCATTCTTCTCCGGCTCCAACACTGTATCCAACCTGACCTTCGGCCCGATTCAACAACAAATCGCGCTTGATA
>NZ_JBQCXF010000595.1:0-1726 GCF_051956635.1 Neisseria sp. P0022.S010
TGTTTTCAGACGGCCTGTCGCTGTGAAAATATCTTTAAATTGGTTTACAATAATGCCATTCTGAATCTTAACGAGAGAAAACAATGTTAGACATCCAATTGCTCCGCAGCAATACCGCCGCAGTTGCAGAACGTTTGGCCGCACGCGGTTACGAGTTTGATACCGCGCGTTTCAACGCTTTGGAAGAGCAACGTAAAGCCGTTCAAGTGAAAACAGAAGAGTTGCAGGCTTCACGAAACAGTATTTCCAAACAAATCGGTGCGTTGAAAGGTCAAGGCAAACACGAAGAGGCTCAAGCTGCGATGGATCAGGTTACCCAAATCAAGGCGGATTTGGAGCAGGCTGCCGCTGATTTGGATGCCGTTCAGAAAGAATTGGATGCTTGGCTGCTGAGCATTCCGAACCTGCCGCACGAAAGTGTGCCTGTCGGTAAAGACGAAACTGAAAACGTTGAAGTCCGCAAAGTGGGCACGCCGCGCGAATTTGATTTTGAAATCAAAGACCATGTTGATTTGGGCGAGCCTTTGGGCTTGGATTTTGAAGGCGGTGCGAAACTGTCCGGCGCGCGCTTTACCGTCATGAAAGGTCAAATCGCCCGTCTGCATCGCGCTTTGGCTCAGTTCATGCTGGATACGCACACGCTGAAACACGGCTATACCGAACATTACACGCCTTACATTGTGGATGACCTGACCCTGCAAGGTACGGGTCAACTGCCTAAATTTGCAGAAGATTTGTTCCACGTTACCCGCGGCGGTGATGAGAGTAAGAAAACGCAATATCTGATTCCGACTGCTGAAGTAACGCTGACCAATACTGTTGCCGACAGCATCGTGGCCGGCAGTGATTTTCCGTTGAAATTAACTGCGCATTCCCCATGTTTCCGCTCCGAAGCGGGCGCATACGGTAAAGACGTGCGCGGCTTGATTCGCCAACACCAATTCGACAAAGTGGAAATGGTGCAAATCGTTCATCCGGAAAAATCATACGAAGCGCTGGAAGAAATGGTCGGCCACGCTGAAAATATTTTGAAAGCGTTGGAACTGCCATACCGCGTGATCACTTTGTGTACCGGCGACATGGGTTTCGGCGCAACTAAAACCTACGACTTGGAAGTTTGGGTTCCTGCGCAAAACACTTACCGCGAAATTTCCAGCTGTTCCAACTGCGAAGATTTCCAAGCTCGCCGCATGAAAGCGCGTTTCAAAGATGAAAACGGTAAAAACCGTTTGGTGCATACTTTGAACGGCTCAGGCTTGGCAGTCGGCCGTACTTTGGTGGCGGTATTGGAAAACCATCAAAATGCCGATGGCAGCATTAATGTTCCTGCTGCGTTGCAACCGTATATGGGCGGCGTGACCAAATTGGAAGTAAAATAATCGTTGTTTAAATAAAAAGGCCGTCTGAAACTTGGGTTCAGACGGCCTTTTCTATGATTGAGCAATTATTTGTTGTGTTGACGGAAATATTCCCATTCTTCGACAACGGTACCGTTAGGTAAGTGGCACACGCCGTATTCACCACCGTCTTTATCTTTTTTGATTTCGGATTTGCCACCTTGTTTGACGCAGAATTCAGAAGCAGGATTGGCCACGCCGACCTTAGGAGATTCTTGTTTTTCAGAAGCGGAGCAGGCGGCCAAAGCAGTGGCGGCAGCGAGGCTGAGGATAAGGGGTTTGATCATGACGTATCTTTCATTTGAAGGATAAAAACAAGTGGATTATAG
>NZ_JBQCXF010000596.1:0-1724 GCF_051956635.1 Neisseria sp. P0022.S010
GGCCTCAATCCTGAGGTCTTTGCAAAAATATGCTACAATCGCGTCCGATTATAACATTCTATTTATAAAGGTTTTACGAATAATGATTTCTACCAACGGCATCACCATGCAGTTCGGCGCAAAGCCGCTGTTTGAAAACGTATCGGTCAAATTTGGCGAAGGCAACCGTTACGGCTTGATCGGCGCCAACGGCTCAGGCAAGTCCACCTTCATGAAAATCCTCGGCGGCGATTTGGAACAGACTGCCGGCGAAGTAGCGATTGAAAACGGCGTGCGTTTAGGTAAATTGCGCCAAGACCAGTTTGCCTACGAAGACATGCGCGTGCTGGACGTGGTGATGATGGGTCACACCGAAATGTGGGCGGCGATGACCGAGCGTGATGCGATTTACGCCAATCCCGAAGCCACCGAAGACGACTACATGAAAGCCGCCGAACTGGAAGCCAAGTTCGCCGAATACGACGGCTACACCGCCGAAGCGCGCGCTGCCGAATTGTTGAGCGGCGTGGGCATTTCCGAAGATTTGCACAATGCGACCATGGCAGAAGTCGCCCCGGGCTTCAAGCTGCGCGTATTGCTGGCGCAAGCCCTGTTCTCCAAACCTGATGTATTGTTGCTTGACGAGCCAACCAATAACTTGGACATTAATACCATCCGCTGGCTGGAAGGCGTGTTGAACCAGTACGACTCCACCATGATCATCATCTCGCACGACCGTCACTTCTTGAACGAAGTCTGCACACACATGGCGGATTTGGACTACAACACCATCACCATCTATCCGGGCAACTACGACGACTACATGCTCGCTTCTGCCCAATCGCGTGAGCGCGCCCTGAAAGACAACGCCAAAGCCAAAGAGAAACTGCAAGAGCTGCAAGAGTTTGTCGCCCGCTTCTCCGCCAACAAATCCAAAGCCCGTCAGGCAACCAGCCGTCTGAAACAGGCAGACAAAATCAAATCGGAGATGGTCGAAGTCAAACCTTCTACTCGTCAAAACCCATATATCCGTTTTGAAGCCGACGAAAAAGCCAAGTTGCACCGTCAGGCTGTGGAAGTTGAAAAACTGGCCAAACGCTTTGAAACCCAGTTGTTTAAAAACCTGAACTTCATCCTTGAAGCAGGCCAGCGCCTCGCCATCATCGGCCCGAACGGCGCGGGTAAATCTACCTTGCTGAAACTCTTGGCCGGCGCATACAACCCCGAATATTCAGACGGCCTGCTGCCGGACGAAGGCACCATCAAATGGGCGGAAAAAGCCAGTGTCGGCTACTATCCGCAAGACCATGAAAACGACTTCGACGTCGATATGGACCTGAGCGAATGGATGCGCCAATGGGGTCAGGAAGGCGATGACGAACAAGTCATCCGCGGCACTTTGGGCCGCTTGCTCTTCGGCAGCAACGATGTCGTGAAAAAAGTGAAGGTTCTCTCCGGTGGCGAAAAAGGCCGTATGCTTTACGGCAAACTGTTGTTGTTGAAACCTAATGTCTTGGTTATGGACGAACCGACCAACCACATGGACATGGAAAGCATCGAATCCTTGAACATGGCGCTGGAAAAATACAACGGCACGCTGATTTTCGTCTCGCACGACCGTCAGTTTGTATCTTCATTGGCTACCCAAATCATCGAATTGGATGGCAAAGGCGGATATGAACACTACTTGGGCGATTACGAAAGCTATCTGGAGAAAAAAGGCTTAGTTTAAGCCTATACTGATA
>NZ_JBQCXF010000597.1:0-1717 GCF_051956635.1 Neisseria sp. P0022.S010
ATAAAGGGCTTTGAGCTTTTATCAAAATATAGGCCGTCTGAAAAAGTTCAGACGGCCTTTCTTTAATTAAAACGGGATACTAAATCTCATCTCAATCTATGTTGCGAACGATTATTTTGCAGAATTGCTGACCTGTTTCATCCAGGCAAACAGTTCGTCCAAGTCATAATCGCCGCCGTGTTCGACATCCCAAGGTAGGGCGTAGTCGACGGTTTGGCCGTTGTTTTGCAGTTTGGCGGCTAAGACGGCGGAGACTGCCAGTGAGGTGTCACGGTCGTTGGTGCCGACGCGGATACGCCAGTTTTGCGGCAGGTTTATGCCCGGTTTGCCGATGTAGTTGAGCGGGTTCATGATTTTGATGGTTTCTTCATCTGCGATTTCGGCGTTGGCGGCGGTGTTGTGTTGCATGGAGAACGCGGTGAAGTGGCGTTTATCGACGGTATTGGTGCCGAAGAGTTGGTTTTCGCCTGCGCTTAAATCTACGCCGTCAAAGGCAGGCGGTGTTTTTTGCCGTCCGGCGGCTTTGGCGTAGGCATCGAAATCGACGGAGACGACTTTGCCGTTGCGGACGGTCAGCCATTTGCGGTCGCTTAGGTCTTTGCCCGCGTCAAGCTGGATTTGGGCGGATTGGGCGAGCAGGCCGGCAATATGGTTTTTAAAGCTGCCGTTGCCTTGGGCATCCAGCGTCAGTGGTTTGCCTTCGGGGGATTTCAGGTTCAGGCTGTTGAGATAGGCGGGGTACAGCGGTTTGAGGAGGTCGGACAGTTTTTTCTCGTCATCGGTCAGCGTGCCGGCGACCAGCTCGCGTTTGACGCGGTAGTCGAGCATGGAAATATTCATTTTTTTATAGTCGTTAATACCGTTGAACTGCCATTCGTAAGCCATGTCGGCATGGTCCAAATCGGTAATCGGGCAGTAAGCGGATACGGCAAAAACTTTGTCGCTGCCTTCCGCTGCGCCTAAGGCTTTGAGGTGGTTTTCATAATCTTTTTGATCGGCTGTTGCGCCTAAGAGGGCGGACATCGCGCCGCCTGCGCTTGTGCCGTTGGAAATGATTTTTTCGGCATCGCCGGGCATGGCTTTGTCGTTGGCTTTCAGATAGCGGACGGCGGCTTTCAAATCGACAATGGCGGCGGGTGCTTTACCGGTGGGTTCTGTCCGGCCGCGTGCGCCAGGGGAGGCGACGACATAGCCTTTGGAGAGGGCAACCAGGGCGGCGTTGGGCGATTTTGGGCCGTCTTCAGGCTCGCCGCGTTTGCCTTCCAAAGCAGGTTTACCCGGTTCGGCAGGCATATAACCGCCGATTTGGTTGGGCAGGAAAATCGGTGCGGTTTCGGCGTTGAAACCGTCTATCTCGCCGCCGTTGTAATAGGCTTCGGGGACGTAAATATTGATGATTTCGTAACGGGTATCGACAGGATTGCGGACGTAAACCACGCCTTCGTAAGCGCGGAATTTGACGGCTTGACCGTTCACTTCGATGCTTTGTTCGGTGTATTTTTGTTTGGAGAAGTCTAGGTCGTAGGTGTCTGCGGTTTTGACGGAAGCGCAGGCGCTCAATCCCAGTGCGACAGAAATGGATAAGAGGGTTTTGTTCAGGGCATTCATCATCATACTTTTTGAAGAGGTGTGAACGGATATGATAACAAATACTAAGGCCGTCTGAAACGCTAAGTCGGGTTTCAGACGGCCTGATTTTTTGTAACGTTATGTGGTG
>NZ_JBQCXF010000598.1:0-1711 GCF_051956635.1 Neisseria sp. P0022.S010
GCACGCGGGCATTGTTCACCATCGCCTGCATGACGCTGACTTCCTTGTAATCGTCATCCAAAAGCGAGCCGTCGTTTTCTATGCCGTGGGTACTCATGATGGCATAGTCGACTTTGAATTGGTTGATAAAATCGACGGTCGCCACGCCGGTAATGCCGCCATCCAAGGGGCGGACCACGCCGGAAGCGATGATGACCGTGTAGTCGGTACGTGCCGCAGTGATGGAGGCAGCGTAGATGTTGTTGGTGATAATCCGCAAGTTTTTACGCTGTCTGACCAACTCGGCGGCAACGGCTTCCATGGTGGTGCCGATGCTGATAAACAGCGAGGCATTGTCGGGAATGGTGGAAGCAATCAGTCGGGCAATGGCGTTTTTTTCCTGCTGCTGATGGTTGCGCCGCTCCTGCCCTGCCGTTACAACTGAAACATCGCCCAAAGATGCGCCGCCGTGATAGCGTTTGAGCTGTCCGGTCTCGCTTAACTCTTGCACATCGCGGCGTATGGTTTGTGGCGTCACATCCAAATTTGCCGCCAACTCTTCCACCGTCATAAAGTTATGTTCGCGGACAAGGGTGAGGATATGTTCGTGTCTTTGGATTTTGGGTTTCATGGTGTTTCGTTTTATAGGGATAAACCAATGGCCGTCTGAATATTTCAGACGGCCTTGTTATTGTCAAACCGATTACATCTCGAGTTTCTGTTCCAAGCGTTCCATACACGTGCCCAAGTGGCGGCGCATGACTTTGGTCACACGGTTGCGCTTGCCTGCCAGCAACAAATCGAGGATTTCCCGGTGTTCATGGTGTGAATTGGAATCGATATTGCGCTTTTCTTTGCGAAGCGGGTCGGAAACGGCCACAATCAATGAAGAGCGCGCACACAAGGTATTCATGATTTCAAACAGGACATCATTATCCAACAGCCGCGCCAATTCGACATGGAAGGCATTGGACAGGCGGTTCCAACCCACGCGGTCGCCGCTTTCGGAGGCTGCGCCCTCTTGCTCAATCATGGCGTAAAGCGGTTTCAGACGCGTTTCCAAATCAGGCATATCGATGAGGACGCTCAAAATCATGCTTTCCATTTCGATACGCGTGTTGAACACGTCTTTCATTTCTTTCAAGTCCGGCACATGGACAAATGCGCCACGATTGGGCTGCAAATCGACGATTTTGTCGTGCGCCAAAAGCGACAATGCGCCACGCACGGTATTGCGGGAGCAAACCATTTGTCGGCAAAGCTCGGACTCGGTCAGTTTTTTGCCCGGCAACAGCAGATGGTCGGTAATGCCGTCCAAAATCAATGCGTACACGCGGAAGAGTTCGGAATCATGACGCTCTTCCAAAATAAGCGATGAAGTTGCAGGCGCAACGTTGGTATTATTTTCGTAATCCATAATGTTTCCCCAGTATCCGTATTAAGGCGCAAGCGTTTACAAACCGGCATCTTTCGGGGTTGTTTAAAATATAATTAAAAATTGTTGACAATGTTAAACGAAACTTGCACAATGAGATCAACAAGCCAAGTTATAAAGGCTGATAGAGAGAGAAGAAAAAGAAATAAAAAGCAAGCAGATATATTCATGTTAATGCGTGAATATATCTGCTTTTTTTGTGGGTAGTCGGTTCACGCTCCGCCACGCCCACCCCGAAACCGTCCTATTCTGTTTCGACGATCTCGAAGCTGTGGCTCATTTCTGCCGCTTTACCCA
>NZ_JBQCXF010000599.1:0-1699 GCF_051956635.1 Neisseria sp. P0022.S010
ATTTGGCGGATGGTATCGTAGATATTCATCACACCGTCTTGTTCGCAAGGCGAGAGGTAGTAATGTTGGGCGCGGATTTTGCGTTCCATCTCTTGGCAAAACGCAATGACATCGCCGTCTGCAACAATACGCACTTCGTCGGCTTTCTCGATGCAATTAGATTCATATTTGGCGGCATAGCAGGCTTTAGGGCTGGTGGCAACGTAGTCGATTTGCGGCGGCGCGGGGTTGAGGCCGTTGGTTTCGATACACAGAAAATAGCCTTCGGCTTTGAGTGCATTGAGCAGGGTATCCAAATGCGGTTGGATGGTGGGTTCACCGCCGGTAATGATGATGTTGCGCGCCGTGTAGGTTTTCAGACGGTCGAAAATATTGGACAGGCTCATCATGCCGAATTTAAGGTAGTCGGTATCGCACCAGCTGCACGCGAGATTGCATTTGCCCAAACGGATGAAAACGGCGGGCATGCCTGTATTCCAGCCTTCGCCTTGCAGGCTTTCAAAGATTTCGACAATGCGGTATTGGGGATTGTTTGGTGTGATTTGAATGTTCATGAATGTCGGGTGTGCGGGATTTAATTGTTGTGGTGAAGCGTTTTGAGAAATCGGTTGAGGCAGCCATTCTTTCTGTTAGGTTGAGGGGAAAGAATGGCTGGTGTGTTTAAGCGGTAATGACGGCTGCGGCGGCCAAAAATGCCGGCAAGCCTTGTTTGAGCAAAATGCCTTTGTTGCCGGATAAAAACGCGCCCCATGCGGCGGCGATGAGGACGAAGCCGAGGAACAGAATCGTCGCGCCGTAAACGGCGTTGTCGGGTGCGGCAAAGCGCGCCCATACTAAGCCGATGGCGAGGAAGCCGTTGTACAGGCCTTGGTTGGAAAACAGGGTTTGCACGCGTTTTTGTTCCATAAATTCGTAAGGCATGTTGAACAGTTCCGACGCTTTTTCGCTTGGGATTTGCGTCATTTCGAGCCAGGCGATGTAGAAGTGTTCGACAGCGACGAAAAGGACGAGGAGGGTGGAGAGTAGTTTCATAAAGATTCCTTTTGATGTTTAGCGTATGAGGTATTGATGGGAACAGGCCGTCTGGAAAATAGAGGACAGCAGTTTATTCCCCTTCATATTCCGCACACGAAGTCGGCGTTTCCCATAATTTTACGCTACACACTTTGACACCGGCGTTTTTCAGACGGCCATACATTTCTACGCTCATGTTTTCGGCTGTGGTACGGCAGGGCAGGCGCAGGGTTTTCATGTTCCAGCCTTCCAAAAGCGTGGCGATTTGGCTTTCGCGTTCGTTGTTGCCGTGATAGATGAAGGCATGGTCGAACGGGTCGGTAATGTGTTGTTTGACAATGGCTTTCAGGTCGGTAAAGTCCATCACCATGCCGTCTTTTGCACCGCCTTGGATAACGGGCGCGGAGACGGTGATTTCGAGTTTGTAGGTGTGGCCGTGAAGGTTTTGGCACTTGCCGTCATGCCCGTCGAGCATATGCGAGGAATCGAAGGTAAAGATTTTGGTGTTTTTCATGAGATGAAGGAAGCCGATGAGGCCGTCTGAACAGTGTAAAACCTGTTTCAGACGGCCTTGGGATTATTGTTCGGAAGGGAGTTTGAGGAAATGCTCGCGATAATGGCGCATTTCTTCGATGCTTTCGAGGATGTCGTCCAATGCCTTGTGCGAACCGCGTTTGACCACGCT
>NZ_JBQCXF010000600.1:0-1694 GCF_051956635.1 Neisseria sp. P0022.S010
TATTTAAACATTTTTAAAATATCTGACATTCAGTCCATCCCGCCTCCCTTCCGCTATAATCATTTTATTTTGCAAACGGATTTCATCATGCCGAAAATCACCCTTATCGCCGCCTACGCCGCCCGCCGCTGTATCGGCATCAACAACACCATGCCTTGGCATTTGCCCGAGGATTTTGCCTTCTTCAAATCCTACACTACCGGCAAACCCGTCATTATGGGCCGCAAAACATGGGAATCGCTGCCGCGCAAACCGCTGCCCGGCCGTCAAAATATCGTCATCACCCGCCAAGATTATCAGGCCGAAGGTGCGCAAACGGCGGCCTCTTTGGAAGATGCGCTGGCTTTGTGTCAGGGGGTTGAAGAAGTCATCATCATGGGCGGCGCGCAAATTTATGCACAAGCCCTGCCGATTGCCACGGATTTGCGTTTGACCGAAGTCGGTTTGGATGTGGACGGCGATGCGTTTTTTCCTGAGTTTTCCACAGAAATATGGCAAGAAGCCTCTCGGGAAAACCATGTTTCCGCCAAAGGCATCGAATACGCG
The DNA here is from genome assembly GCF_051956635.1 of Neisseria sp. P0022.S010. Lineage (NCBI taxonomy): Bacteria > Pseudomonadati > Pseudomonadota > Betaproteobacteria > Neisseriales > Neisseriaceae > Neisseria > Neisseria sp. P0022.S010. Next base: position 547 of record NZ_JBQCXF010000600.1, read on the forward strand.
TTTGTGCATTATGTGAAAGTATAATCCGACAACGCAAAGGCCGTCTGAAACCCTGTTTTTCAGGTTTCAGACGGCCTTTTTTTATCTCGTTTGTTTACGGCATGCTGTTTAAGCCGTTTTGTTTTTCAAAGGCAACTTGATATGCGGTTTGGCCGGCTTGGGCGCTTCCTTCAGTCCAAGTTCGATTTGCTGCTCTTCGCTCAACAAATTGCTCCAGTCGCCTTTTTTATACCAGTCGCGGCCGTCCAACTCGATAGGATGTTGGATACGCTCGCAACCGTTGCCGCATTGCAAATCGTCTTCTTTGCAGTATTTGTCGCAACCCCAGCAGATACGCTCGGGATTTTTCGGGAAAATGGGAAATTTCTTGGCCATGGTGTGCTTCTTTTGTTTGTGTGCGGTATGGGCAGAATTATAAGTGATTTGAATGGGGCTGGCGGCGGGTTTATCGTGTTTTACGCTGATTTTTTAAGATGTGTTAACCTTTCAGACGGCCTATACTGTAAAAACTATCCCTATGCGGTACAACAAGAGGAGCCAATATGAACATATGCCGTCTGAAGCCTGAATTTGTCGAGCCTTTAGCCCTCGCGCTGTTTGAGGAATGGCACGATTTTGCGCCGTGGTCGTCTCTGGACAAAATCCGTGCGTATTACGCGCAGTGCCTTAATGGGGATGATTTGCCGCTGGCGTTTGCGGCTGTGGATAACGAAGGGCGGCTGATGGGTTCGGCGGCATTGAAGCGATTTGATATGGCGTGTTTTCCCGAATACGAATATTGGCTGGGCGATGTGTTCGTTTTACCGCAATTTCGCGGTTTGGGTGTAGGCAGGCAGCTGGTTTCGTTTTGTTTGGATAAAGCACACGAACTGGGTTTGCCGCATCTGTTTCTCTATACGCCGGATGTGCAGGCCGTGTATGAAAAGTTCGGCTGGAAAGAAATCACCCAGACTTGGCACAACGGGGAAACCGTATCCGTCATGAAATTGGATTTATAGCTTGAAAAGAATAAAAGGCCGTCTGAACATTTGGTTTCAGACGGCCTTTGTTTTTTTAAATTATCCACAACTACCCTATCCGTTTAAACGGCGGCAGACAGGCCAATAATTGTTGGCCGTAGCGTTGCGTTTTGACGCGGTTGTCAAGGA
>NZ_JBQCXF010000601.1:0-1690 GCF_051956635.1 Neisseria sp. P0022.S010
GCATCAGCATCGACCGCAAGTTTAACGAGCAGCTCAAAGGCGTGTCGCGCGACGATTCGCTCAAACGCATCCTCGCGCACGGCGGCAAAACCGTCGGCGAAGCCGAGTTCGCCGAACTGACCCGCCGCAAAAACGACAACTACTTGGAGATGATACAGGCGGTCAAACCCGAAGACGTGTATCCCGGCATTTTGCCGCTGCTGGAAGCATTGAAAGCAAACGGCAAAAAAATCGCCCTCGCGTCCGCCAGTAAAAACGGCCCGTTCCTGCTGGAACGCATGGGGCTGACCCACTTCTTCGACGCCGTCGCCGACCCTGCCGCCGTCGCGCATTCCAAACCCGCCCCCGACATCTTCCTCGCCGCCGCCGAGGGCGTGGGCGCGGACATCCGCCGCTGCATCGGCATCGAAGACGCCGCAGCCGGCGTCGCCGCCATCAAAGCCGCCGGCGCCTTGCCTATCGGCGTGGGCAAAGCCGAAGACTTGGGCAGCGACATCGCGCTGGTGTCCGGCACCGCCGAGCTGACCTACACCTACCTGCAAAACGTGTGGGCACAGTCGGGCAGGTAAAATACTAAGGAAGTAAAAAGGCCGTCTGAAAACCTGAATCAGGTTTTCAGACGATGTTTGAGGTCTTTTGAAGATTTGAAACAATGGTGTGAACGGAAAAGAACGCGTGCGTGCGTACCGCACACACCCTACACCTCGATTTTAAAGTTTGTACCGCCGCAGGTAGGGTGTGTGGCGCAGCCACGCACGCGGTTGGTGGAGATGCAGGCTACGGCTTGCTTGCTACGACCCCGAAAAATGGTACGAAAAAATCCATTGCTCCTCCATCGAAAGACAATGGTTTAAAAACCTGCTCGACCTCGGTCTGACCGACAGCCTGCGCAAAATCTACCCCGAAGGCGCGTTCTACACCTGGTTCGACTACCGTGGCGCCATGTTCCAACGCAAACTCGGCCTGCGCATCGACCACATCCTCAGCAGCCCCGAACTCGCCGCTACCCTTACCGATGTCACCGTCGACCTAGAAACCCGCGCCCAAGAACGCCCCAGCGACCATGCGCCGGTAATCGCCGAGTTTGACTGTTAGATTTTGAAGCAATATGAACAATAAGGCCGTCTGAAAACTGGATTTCAGACGGCCTTTGCGCTAAAAAGTTTTCAGAGAACGTTTGAGGTTGTCTGAAAGTTTGAAACAATGGTTTGAACAGCAAAAAACGCGTGCGTGCGTACCGCACACACCCTACACATCGTTTTTAAAGTTTGTGCCGTTCGCAGGTAGGGTGAGTGGCGTAGCCACGCACGCGGTTGGTATGGATGCAGGCTGCTGCTTGTTGAGATATTAAGTCTAACTTTCTTGTGATTTGAAATGCTGCATTAACTCTTTGGCAATATCATCAAATACAGCTTGATGATTTTTTATTTTGTCTAAAGCATCAGAAAGCGGCTGCAAAGCCTGATCCTCATAATCAGGGTATTCTTCAATCAACAGTTTTAAGTCAAGTTGGATAGGTAAAAAAATTGTACGGTGTTCACTTGATCCCACTATATATTGAAACCCCACTTCCTTTAATTCAGGGTAATTTGCAAATTGATCTTGCATAAATTGCTTGGCTGTTTTGGCGGTAAAATTAAAATAATCTCGATTAAATCCAAAATGAATACCGTACTCGATAGTCTCACCA
>NZ_JBQCXF010000602.1:0-1689 GCF_051956635.1 Neisseria sp. P0022.S010
CCGTACCGCCCAAGAGCTCGCCGATGATTTTGGCGCTGTCGGTGGAATCAAGAATGGAAAAGTTTTTTTTGTAACCGATTTGATTGGCTTCTTCGCGCAGAATCTTCATGCCCAAAGAGTGGAAGGTGCAAATCGTCAGCCCGCGCGTTTGCGACTTGGGCAGCATTTTGGAGACGCGCTCCTGCATTTCCGTGGCAGCTTTATTGGTAAAGGTAATCGCGGCGACGGTATGCGGCAGATAGCCGACATTGACAATCAAATGCTTGATTTTTTGCGTAATCACGCCGGTTTTGCCGCTACCTGCGCCGGCAAGGACGAGCAGGGGGCCGCCTAGATACTTGACTGCGGCTTGCTGTTGAGGGTTGAGTTTCATTGAAGGGGAAGACGGGTAATGTGGGGAGCAATTATACAACAAGGCCGTCTGAAATTTTCAGACGGCCTTGGGCGTTTTTTAGAGTAAGCCTTATGCAAAATATTTCAATTTGCCTTTGAAGTCTTCCAGCTTCTCATAGCCTTTTTGCGCCATGATGGCTTTTAATTCAAGGGAAACCCGTTCAAAAATGTCTACGCCTTGCTGGTGTAGCGCCGTGCCGATCTGCACCATGCTTGCGCCGCACAAGATGTGTTCAAACGCATCACGGCCGCTGTAAACGCCGCCCGTTCCGATGATTTGGATAGACGGATCCAGTCTTTGATAGAACGCGTGGACATTGGCGAGCGCAGTCGGTTTGATGTATTGGCCGCCTATGCCGCCGAAGCCGTTTTTCGGGCGGATCACGACGTATTCGTCTTCGATATACATACCGTTGCCGATGGAGTTGACGCAGTTGACGAATTTTAGGGGATAGCGGTTGAACACTTTCGCCGCTTGATCGAAATGGGCAATATCGAAATACGGCGGCAATTTGATGCCCAAGGGCTTGTCGAAGTAGGTAAAGGCATTATCCAAAATCATCTCGGTTGTTTTAAAGTCGTAGGCGATTTGCGGTTTGCCGGCGACGTTTGGGCAGGATAGGTTGAGTTCGGTAATGCCGTTGAACCCGCTGTTTTGCACCTTTTCCAACAGGATATGTGTTTCGCCGGGCGACAGGCCGACCAGTGAGAGAAAAAATGTCCGTTCCGGCTGAGTCTCTTGAAGGGTAAGCAGGTAATCCAGATAGTAATCAATGCCTTGATTCGGCAAACCCATTGAATTGATACTGCCGAGAGGCACGTCCCGATAACGCAGCTCGGGGTTACCTTGACGAGGGTAAGCGTTGCTGTCTTGGTAATGAAAGTGCCGGCAGCAGACTGTCTGACCTCTTCCAATTCCTCAACAGTCATACATGACACACCTGCTGCGTTCATCAGGCAGTTGTCAAAAGAAAAACCGGCGATTTGTGTTTTCAACGATACCATCTCCTGCTCCTTTTCTTTGCAAAATCAAATTGTTTGCCGAGCGTAACACGAAGAAGCGGTACGATTTTTAACAAACATCAAATGACAAAGCATGTAGGCGGATGTTGTTTTCAATATTGAAAAAAAGGCCGTCTGAAAAATGAACTGCACCCCCAAAGTTGGATATCCCCCCCTCCAACTCACAAGGTGCAGTTTTTTTATGAGCAAATATACATTACACTTCAAATACCAAGCCGTACTCCACTACCTGCACATACGCAGCCAACAGCGTACCGCAGACCACTACGGCAT
>NZ_JBQCXF010000603.1:0-1687 GCF_051956635.1 Neisseria sp. P0022.S010
GAGATATTGAGTGGATACAGTAAAAAGTATCAGGTGTTTGAGTAAATAGATTCGAATACGAAAAACATTTTTAAAATTTTGTTGTAAATTGAAAGTTTGGATTGGGTTTAGGGTTTGAAAGGGAAAATTTAGATTATCTGATTCTTTACAAAGAGAGTAGGCCGTCTGAAGACTTTAAAGAGATTAAGAGGGAATGGGATTTGAAGATAACGATTATTGAGGAAGGGTAAATGAAAAAAATGACATGTACAGGCTGTTTAGTTTAGCTCTGACATGCCATTTATGTAGGAAGTTAGAATTTCAGACGGCCTTTAATCGGCAGAGCCTTTTTGAGCGAATTGCTTCCATTGAGCCAAAAGCTCTTTGAGAACGTCTTGCTGTTCATGTCCATGTTGGATGGCTTCTTGCAGCCAGAAACAAGCATTATTGATGTCTTTTTCTACGCCCATACCGTGATAATACAGACAGGCAAGATTATATTGAGCCATCGTGTCTCTTTGTTTGGCTGCTGCTTCAAACCATTTTGCAGCTTGGGCATAGTCGACAGGTACACCTTGTCCACTGTAATACATCATGCCAAGATTGGTTTGGGATTTGCTGTGCCCACGTTCTGCGGATTGGTGGTATAGATCCAGTGCTTCAGCGTAATTCTGTTGGCGTTTTAAGCCATAGTGCGCTGCAAATGCCAGCTTGTATAGACGTTCAGCCTCCTGACGTTGGAGGGCGATTTCTTTCGTCAGCTCATAGTTTTGCTGGTTATTCAATGCGCTGTCAGACAGAAGTTTTTGGTAAGCGACAAGATTACCTAAATCAGCCGAGCGTTGATAATATTGACGTGCGGTGTCTGCATCAACTGCTTGTCCCAATCCGTAGCGATAGATATCACCTAAAAGGCGCAATCCTTCCGGATCATTTTGATCCGCAGCAAATTTAGCGTGCTGATAGGCCTTTTGAGGGTCTCGTTCGGTGTTTTTGCCCAATAGATAGATTTCGGCAAGTGCTACATGCGCGTTGCTGTCACCTTTTTCGGCAGCTTTTTCAAACCATTCCAATGCTTCAGCAGGATTTGATGCGACTAAGAGTTCTGCAAGAGAAGTTTGCGCCGGAACAATGTCGTAATCGGCAGCAATACGCAAATGTTCGATTGCTTTTTCAGGGTTTTGTGCAACACCTTGCCCCAATTTGTATTGAAGGCCGAGTTGCCAGTGTGCCGCAATAAATCCCTGTGCAGCGGATTGCTGATAAAGTTTATGGGAATATTCCAAATCAGGAGAGCTGGAATATTGGTAATGTTGGGCTAAGAAGTATTGTGCCTGAGGATTTTGCTGTTCGGCAGCTTTCAATGCCCATTTGACTGCTTCTTGGTCATTGCCATTGTCTGCATATAAACGCATCAGGCGCAGCTGGGCAGGGGCTAATCCTTCTTCGGCAAGCTCTTGATAGGCTGAAATAAGCGTTTCTACTTCTGCACCGTTATTTTCTTGTAATTGGAGAAGATTATAGCGGGCATAGGGATGACCGGCTCTTGCTGCTTGTTTTAAATATTCAACTGCAATTGCCAAATCTTGTTCATTTTCGTGGTTTTCGAATAGGCAGCCTGCCAGTTGAAATGCAGCCTCAATATGCCCGGCTTCTGCTGCTTCGCAGAGCAATGGGATGGCTCGTGCAAAGTCAGGTGGGTTTTGAG
>NZ_JBQCXF010000604.1:0-1686 GCF_051956635.1 Neisseria sp. P0022.S010
CGCTTCAAGCATACCAATCCCTTAATAAAATAAGATATTGAGTGAGTTGTTTTTTATAATTATTTCAGACAGATTTTAAGTCTAAGGACTTTGCAAAATGCCGCTTTTGAAGGTATTTTCAGCTATGCGCCAACTCCTGCGCTGTTACCCCTTGCAAAGCCCTAATCTGCATAATTAAACGCACTGAGGTCAAGCCAAAGAATCGGCCAGTTTTTGTGCCTGTGCGAAATCAATACTTCCCTCATAAATTGCGCGGCCGGTAATCGCACTGCTCACACCCTCTTTTTCAACGGCACACAATGCGCGGATATCGTCCAAATTCGTCAAGCCGCCGGAAGCGATAATCGGGATATTCACTGATTGAGCCAATTTGACGGTAGCCTCGATATTCACACCGCTCATCATGCCGTCGCGGCCGATATCGGTATAAATAATGCTGTTGACGCCATCGTCTTCAAAACGCTTGGCCAAATCGACGACATGATGCTCCGTTACCGTTGCCCAACCGTCTATCGCCACCATACCGTCTTTGGCATCCAAGCCGACGATAATCTGCCCCGGAAATGCCTTACATGCTTCGCGCACAAATTCAGGATTTTTCACCGCGGCCGTACCGATAATCACATCGGTCAGACCCAAATCCAAATACTTTTCAATGGTGCCCAAATCACGGATACCGCCGCCAAGCTGTACTGGAATATCTTTAGCCACGGCGGCCAAAATTTCTTTAATCGCCGGAAAATTTTGAGGAATGCCTGCGAATGCGCCGTTCAAATCAACCAAATGCAAACGGCGTGCGCCTTGATTGCGCCAATGCAGCGCCATCTCTGCCGGCGAATCGGAAAACACCGTCGCCTGCTCCATCAAGCCTTGTTTTAAGCGAACACAGCGTCCTTCTTTCAAATCAATGGCAGGTATCAACAGCATTTTTTTCTCCTCTACTCAATTTCAGTATATTTTACACAAATTAGCGATTTTTAGTAGATTTATGTTAAAGCCTCAAATCTGCCAATTTAAAAAATTACGCAGCAGCAGCAATCCTGCCTGATGGCTTTTCTCCGTATGGAACTGTGTGGCAAACACATTGTCCTTACCGACAATGCAGGCAAATTCATTCGGATATTCGCTGACGCCTAAAACAATCTCTTCATTTTTCGGCGCAAAATAATAGCTGTGAACAAAATAGAAATACTCGTTCTGCCCAATGTCTTGAAATAAAGGGTGCGGACGGGTTTGGCGCACTGTATTCCACCCCATATGCGGTACTTTCAGACGGCCTCCCTGTGCATCGGTTTGATTGGGCAAAAACCGTTTTACTTGACCTTCAAACCAACCCAAACCATCTGTATCGCCTTCTTCGCTGTGTTCAAACAATAATTGCGCACCTACGCAAATGCCAAAAAACGGCTTGTTTTTCAGGCCGTCTGAAACCGCCTCACCCAAACCGCTTGCCTTCAGCGCTGACATACAATCCGGCATGGCACCCTGTCCCGGAAAGATAACCTTATCCGCCGCCATCACTTCTTCAGGCCGCGAAGTCAGATAAACCTCGGCATTTTGATTGGACAAAACCTGCGCCGCCTGAACAGATTTCAATACTGAATGCAGGTTTCCCATTCCATAATCGACAATCGCTACTTTCATTGCTTCTCCTCAGGCCGTCTGAAAACATTTAATGATTAATAT
>NZ_JBQCXF010000605.1:0-1684 GCF_051956635.1 Neisseria sp. P0022.S010
GCTTATTGTTGTTTCTTTCCAAGGAATAAAATGAAAAATTCAGAATCGCATTTGCTGGAACGCAGAAAGATGTTTAACGGGCATCAGGAACGGTACCGCCATTTTTCTCAAACCTGCCGGACGGACATGGTATTTGATGTCTATCTGCCGCCACAAGTCTTAAAAGGTTATCCTGCGCCTGTTTTATATTTTCTTTCCGGCTTAAATAGTGATGGTTCTGAATTGGTTCGGCAAAGCGGAATCCAGCGTTTTGCGGCGCAATGGAATATTATCGTGGTTTTTCCGGATACCTCGCCACGCGGTCAGCATGTTGTCGACAGTGAGGAATATTATCTTGGACAGGGTGCCGGATTTTATGTTAACGCAACTGAAGCACCTTGGGCGCAGCATTACCAAATGGAAAGCTATATCAGCCAAGAATTGCCTGATTTGATCGAGCATAATTTCCCAGTAACAAAAGAGCGCAGCATTGCAGGTTTCAGCATGGGCGGGCATGGTGCGCTGCATTTGGCTTTGAACTATCCCGGCCGATATGCCGCGGTTTCCGCTTTTGCACCTTTATGTCATCCTATCGATACGGAAGGCGGCAGGCAGGCGTTTTCAGCTTATTTGGGCCAAAATGTGGAAACATGGAAACGCTATGACAGTACAGAGCTGCTTCAGACGGCCTCGCATAAATTGCCTGTTTTGATTGATGTCGGCAGTGAAGATGCTTTGTATCCTGACGTCCTGCAACCGGAAGCGTTTGTCCGCTCCGCACGTGAAAAAGGTTTCAATATCCAATATAAAGTACGCCCGGGCTATGGGCATGACTATTTCTTTATTGCCAGCTTTATCGATTCGCATATTGAGTTTCACACTCAGGCATTAGGGCTTTAAGCAGTATTGAATAAAAGGCCGTCTGAAATTCGATTAATGGTCGGATTTCAGACGGCCTTTATTTGGCTTATTTAACCTTTAATTTCAAACAGACTTATTCCTCAGGACGTTCGCCGTCGGTATCGTCCAATTTGCCTTCGGTGATATCCATATTGATACCGACTGCTGCACGGATTTTGGCATCGATTTCGTTGGCGATATCAGGGTTTTCTTTCAACCAAACACGTACATTGTCTTTACCTTGACCGATTTTTGCGCCGTTGTAGCTGTACCATGCACCGGATTTCTCAACGATGTCATGTTTGACACCCAAATCAATCAATTCGCCTTCCCAGCTGATGCCTTCGCCGTAAAGAATATCGAATTCGGCTTGACGGAATGGGGGCGCAACTTTGTTTTTGATGACTTTGACTTTGGTTTCGTTACCAATAACGTCATCGCCTTTTTTAATCTGACCGGTACGGCGGATGTCGAGGCGGACGGAGGCATAGAATTTGAGTGCGTTACCGCCGGTTGTGGTTTCAGGGCTACCGAACATCACGCCGATTTTCATACGGATTTGGTTAATGAAAACAACCAATGTATTGGTGCGTTTGATGTGGCCGGTCAGTTTGCGCAGGGCTTGGCTCATCAGGCGGGCTTGCAGGCCGACGTGGCTGTCGCCCATTTCGCCTTCGATCTCGGCTTTAGGCACAAGTGCGGCTACGGAGTCGACAACGACCATATCGATACCGCCTGAGCGTACCAAGGTATCGCAGATTTCTAATGCCTGTTCGCCGGTATCCGGTTGGGAGAGATAGAGCTC
>NZ_JBQCXF010000606.1:0-1680 GCF_051956635.1 Neisseria sp. P0022.S010
CTCAGACTGAGGGCGATGCCGCTAAATGCGCCGAGAGTGTAGATTGCAACTTTTTTCAAAGTGGATTTTGTTGACATTCGTTTGACTTTCTTTTTGTGTACGGTAAGCAAAGTGGTTTTTGTTTTCTTTGAACACGTTGACTTTATTTGATTTAAACGCTTGGAACAATAAGTTTAAGGTAAAAGTTTGTTGTTTAATGTGCTGAACAGGCGTGAAAATCGTGTTTTATTGTAGTTTATGATGAAAATTCAGACGGCCTGAAGGGGAAAACTCACTCAGGCCGTCTGAAACATCAGTTAATCCATGAAAGCGGATTCATGACTTGTCCGTTGTAGCGGACTTCAAGGTAAAGGCCGGTTTCGCCCGACGGCAAAGTGCCGCTGGTGCCAATCTTGCTGCCGGCATTGACGGCGTAGTTTTGGGCGATGTCGATTTCGTTCAGGCCGGAGTAAATGCTGACATAGCCGTCGCCGTGGTCGAGGACGACTACTTTGCCGTAGCCTTCAAGTTCGCCGGCAAAAGTAACCGTGCCTGAGGCAATGCTGCTGACCGGAGTAGGAACGGTATTGTAGAACACGCCTTTCCAAACTTCGCCATCGCCGCGGTCTTGACCAAACAGGCCTGCCAGTGTGCCGTTGACCGGTTTTTTCAGACGGCCTTGCATACGGCTGAAGCTGTTGGCGTTGCTGACGGTAAAGCCTTGGGTGTTCGGGGCTTGCAGTTTCATGTCTTCGTCAGTCAGCGTGGACATGGCGGCGCGTTCGGCTTCGGCTTTTTGTTGGGCGGCAGCCTGCTCTTTGCGGGCTTTTTCGGCAGCGGCCAAGCGGGCTTCGGCGGCTTTTTTACGTGCTTCGGCTTCGGCTTTGCGTTGCTCGGCTTTGCGTTTTTCCAAATCTTTCAAGAGATTGTTGAGGCGTTGTTCGTTTTCTCTATGGTTGATTTTCTTTTGCGCTTCTTTGGCTATTTGCGCGTTTTGACGGCGGCTTTCAGCTTGTTCGGCGGTATTGGTTACGCCTTGTTGACGCAAAGAAGCTTGGATATTGGCTTGCAGTTTTTTCAGGTAAGCCAATTCATTGTTGATTTTTTGCTCTTGCGCTGCCAGCTCTTTCTGTTGTTTTTCCAAGTCTCTCATGACTTGGTCGTTGGCGTTGTTGATATAACGCGTGTAACGCAGGAAGCGGGTCTTTTGACCGGCATCGGCGTTTTTCAGGAAGAGGGCGACCGCGTTGGGCTGGCTGTTTTTATAGTTGCCGGACACAAAGCGCGAAATTTGGGCGCGCGTGTTGGAAACTTCGGCTTTCAACTGGTTGGCATCGGCATTGAGCTTTTGGAATTTTTCCCATGCGTCGCGTTGTTTGCGGTTGATGCCGGAGAGGTTGTTGCGTGTTTGTTGCAGTTGTTTGAGCGTGGCATTGACATGGATAATGAAACCCTCGTTGCGTTTTGCAAAGGATTTCTTGGTTTCCATATCGTTGGCGGCGGCAGTTACGGCTGCTTTGAAATCGTTGTCGGCTGAAGAAGCGGCTTTAGGCTCAACTTTAGGCTCGGCTTTTTTGTTTTGCTCTTTGGCTTTTGTGTCTTTTTTAGTGTCTTTTTTGTCTTCAACAGTTTTTTTTGCAGTCTCTTTGGCTTCTTTAGCGTCGGCCTTTTTGTCTTCGGCTGCTTTTTTTACGGGCTCTT
>NZ_JBQCXF010000607.1:0-1677 GCF_051956635.1 Neisseria sp. P0022.S010
GTTGGGACAATGCGCCGATGGAGAGTTTCTTTGCGGTGTTGAAGACGGAGTGTTTCTATAACGCAGGTGAATTGACGGTGGACGAATTGATGAAACAGATAGATGACTATATGGATTACTACAACCGGGAGCGTTGCAGTTTGAAATTGAAAAAGCTGAGTCCTGTCGCATACAGAACCCAGCTTGCACAGAGCGCCTGAATAGGCTTTTATGAGTGTCCAAGATTTGGGGCCAGTTCATTTTTTTGCTATTATGTATATATAATAAAAAGCAAGTCTGGAAAAATGTCTTATGAATAATGTAATGCGGATCATGATATCGATTTTTGCGGCTTCTTTCATCTCTGCGGCGTTTGGTGCAGATTTGTTGTTGGCGCAGGAATATAAAAATCAAGATATTGCCGGTTGGGCCATGAGTGAAAAGTTGGATGGCGTACGCGCGTATTGGGACGGCAGGCGGCTGGTCAGTCGTCAGGGTTATGCGTTTACACCGCCCAAAGGTTTTACAGCAGGTTTTCCACCGTTTCCGATGGATGGCGAGTTGTACAGCGGACGAGGGCGGTTTGAGCAAATTTCCGCGACGGTGCGTTCTGCCTCGGGAAATTGGGACGGCATCCGTTTGCATGTTTTTGATGTGCCGCAGGCGCAGGGTAATCTGTATCAGCGGCTGGAAACGGCTTCGAAATGGCTGAAATCACACCCGTCGGCACGGTTTACGGTCATTCCGCAAGTCAAGGTGCGCGACAAACAACATGCTTTGGATTTTTTGAAACAAGTTGAAGCGTTGGGTGGGGAAGGGGTGATGCTGCGTCAACCTGAAGCCCGTTATGCAAGCGGTAGAAATGGGCAGCTGTTGAAGCTGAAAAGTGAATATGATGATGAATGTACGGTAACGCGTCATTATGAGGGCAAAGGGCGCAATGTCGGGCGTTTGGGTGCGGTAGGATGCAAAAACCAATATGGCGAGTTTCGTATCGGCAGCGGTTTTAAGGATAAAGACCGCGACCATCCGCCGAAAATCGGTGCACTGATTACTTACCGTTATCGTGGTTTTACGCAAAAGGGAACGCCGAAATTTGCAACATTTGTCAGGGTGCGCTCGGATCGATAAAACAAATGAAAGGCCGTCTGAAAATAGGTTTCAGACGGCCTTTCATATAGATGTTGTATAGATTTTTATAAGGTTTCCAATACATCAGGCAATTCGGCCAAGCTGTTGAGTATGGCGACATGGGGCATGGAGGAAAGCTGTTGGGCAGTATGTGCGCCGGTGGCAACTGCGATGGCGCGGATTTTGGCGTTGGCGGCCATTTCTAGGTCGTGGGTGGTGTCGCCGACGACGACGGCCTCTTCCGGTTCAACACCCAGTCGGTCGCAGAGGGCAAGTACCATGTCGGGCGCGGGTTTGGACGGATATTCGCTGGCGCAGGCAGTTTCCAGCCAAAAGGCTTGGGTGTCGGTTTGTGCAATGGCTTTGTCCAAGCCGCTTCGGCCTTTGCCGGTGGCGATGGCAAGCCAATAACCTTGTTGTTGCAAGCGTTGCAGGCAGGACAGGGCTTCGGGGAACAGGGTCATGTTGCGGTTGTTGGGATTGAGGTAGTGCGCGGCATAGGTCTCAATCAGGGTTTCCTGAACGTGTTCGCTGACGTTGTGGGCAAGGCGGCGGATGATGCCGGAG
>NZ_JBQCXF010000608.1:0-1666 GCF_051956635.1 Neisseria sp. P0022.S010
CTACTACGTTGCACGCGTGGCCCAGTCCTACCGTAAAGCGATTGATGATGCTGTTGCAGGCCGTCCGTTTGATTACAGCCTGTTGAGCGAACTCGAAGGCCTTGCCAACCGCGGCTACACCAGCGGCTTCCTCGAACGCCACCAAACTCAGGATTACCAAAACTACCTGACCGGCCACTCCATCGCCAAACAAAGCCAATATGTCGGCCACGTTACCGAAATCGACGAAAACGGCTGGGCGACAATCGAAGTCAAAAACCGCTTTGCCATCGGCGATTCACTCGAAATCATCCACCCGAGCGGCAACCAAACCATCAAATTGGAACAAATGACCCGCAAAGGCCAGCCTGTCGATGTTGCCCCAGGCAACGGCATTCAGGTCAAAATCCCCAACATGCAGGGCAAAGAAAAAGCTTTGGTTGCGCGGATTATGAATCCTTAAGCATCAACAAAACAAAGGCCGTCTGAAAGTCTCAGACGGCCTTTTAAATTATCTATGCTGTTTTAAGCCTGTTCTTGCAATACGGCGGCAATCAATTCTTCCGCACCATCATCTGCCAGTTTTTTGGCGACTGCGCGACCCAAGGCATCGGCGTATTCGGCAGGGGCTTGCGCGTCAGCCTGCAAAATGACCGAACCGTCAGGATGGCCGACCAAACCGCGCAAGGTCAGCAAGCCGTTTTCTTCAGTACAATATGCGGCCAGCGGCACTTGGCAGCTTCCGCCCAAAGCGCGCGCCAAAGCGCGTTCGGCCGTAACACAGGCGTGTGTGGTATCGTGGTTCAACGGCTTTAAGACTTCATACAAATCTTCGCGATGCGCTGCAATTTCAATACCTAATGCGCCTTGTCCGGCGGCAGGCAAGCTGTCGGATTCCGACAAAATCATGCGGATACGTTCGTCCAATTCCAGACGCTGCAAACCGGCGGCAGCTAGGATAATTGCGTCGTATTCGCCGTTATCGAGTTTGGACAAACGGGTTTGCACATTGCCGCGCAAAGGTTTGATAACCAAATGCGGATAGCGCGCGCGCAACTGGGCTTCGCGGCGCAGGCTGGATGTGCCGACAATGGCGCCTTTGGGCATTTCTTCCAAACGCGCGTATTGGTTGGACACAAACGCGTCAAACGGATTGGCGCGTTCGCCGATGGCTGCAAGCGCGAAACCTTCAGGCAAATCCATCGGTACGTCTTTAATCGAATGCACGGCCAAGTCGGCCCGGCCGTCATACAAAGCCTGTTCCAACTCTTTGACAAACAAGCCTTTGCCGCCGACTTTTGACAAAGTTCTGTCCAAAATCTGGTCACCGCGCGTGGTCATGCCCAAAATCTCGACTTCGCAATCGGGATACAGGGCTTTCAGACGGCCTTGGATATGTTTTGCCTGCCACATGGCAAGCAGGCTTTCGCGACTGGCGATAACGAGTTTTTTCGGGTTCATAATGGTTGCCTGAAAGATGGAAAACGGCATGAAGTCTATCATAATTCTGAAAATGAGCGCTATTGAAAAGACTGTCTTCTTTTTGTGCCATTTTTACTTCTTTTAATTGCAATGAGAAGCATAAATTTAATATGCATAAAATATCAAATGGAGTAAAAAAGTTTAATTTTTATGCTAAAATCTTAAGCGAAGTGCAAGGGTGTATTTCTTATCATTGATGATAACT
>NZ_JBQCXF010000609.1:0-1647 GCF_051956635.1 Neisseria sp. P0022.S010
CAGGAAAATCTTTATTACTGATTTTGGTGCGGAAATTCATCAAAAGTTCGCGTACGTCTTCGTAGCATTCCTGCACGCCGTCTTTGATGAAGCCGATATTTTCTTCGGCCTGCTCGCGTTGGTCTGAGGCAAACGCGCTTTCCAGCATTTGTACCTGCAAATTCAAAAAGGTCAAAGCTTGCGCGATGCTGTCATGCAAACCTTGAGCAATCAAGTTACGCTCCTGTAAGACCGCAAGCAGGCGGCGCTCTTGTTCCATGCGGTTGTTGGCGATGGAAATGCCCAGCTGTCCGCTTAAAGTATGCAGCAGTTTTTCGTCTTGCTCATCAGGCATATGGCCGTCTGAAAAATATAGGGTCAGTACGCCGAGCTGTTCGTCTTGATAAACGATCGGAAATTCTACACGATTTCCTTCTTCTGTTTCACCGACGCTTGCCGCCAAATCAGAACGTTTCCGCTCCTCATCGGAAAGATATACCGTACCGCCCAAAGCTGAAAACGCCGGTAGAATCTGAGTTAAAAATTCTTCTGCCGCCTGTTGGGGCGTAAAGGTTTGGTGCAGATTACGCGTGGTTTGGTAGAGCAGGGTCAAATCACGGTTTTGCCGCGCCAAGTCTTGGGTTTGTTTGGCAACTTGTCCTTCCAAGTCTGTATAAAGCGTATGCAGACGGCGGCTCATTTGGTTAAAGCCCTTGCTTACTTGGGCAAATTCACGAATCTGGTCTGTCTCGATTTGAACGCCGAAATGCCCTTTGCTGATGGTTTCTACGCCATCACGCAGTTTTTCCAAGGGTCGGATAATCCATGAATAATGCCAAACAATCATCAAGCCTGCAGCCACCACAATCATCAGCATCATTGCCATTTGAAAGCGGCGCAACCACAAGGTATTTTGCTCGTTGGCATTTTCCATCGCCTGTAAAAACAGCTCGATGTTGCCGGCAAAACGATACAGGCCGATTTGGGTCGGACGCTCGTAATGTTGCAAAGACGGCTTGATATTGGATTCCCAATCAATCAACAGCATCGATTGAATCAAGTCGTAAGCCAGCGGCATTTGAGACGGAATCAGCGGATGAATGGCATCGCTTTGCGTCACATTGGCCAGCGTACGCTCAAATTCTTTGATTTGGTTGTCAATTTGCGCATTGGGTGTACGGACGCTTGCCATGTAAGCCAAACGGTACACCTGCATTTTCAAACTGCCTGCATCTTCAATCGTTTTGGCCGCGCTTTCCAAACGCCAAGAAAGCAGTAGGGTAAAGACAATCGACAAAAACGCCGAACTGACCCATAAAAAAGTCAGCAGTTTTAAACGCGAAGACAGGCTTAGGCCGTCTGAAGATCCGGAGAATAATCGCATAAAGCACGCAGGGAACTAATCCGATAATCTTATAAAAATATCATTCTTTCGGTCTATAAACAACCTGTCTAAAATAATTGTATGGTTATGATAAGAAAAAACAGGGGTTTAATGTAAAATCATGTTATGATAAAATTCATCTCAAGTGAATTAAATCATAAAAATAAGGTTTCAGACGGCCTGAAACCTTGAAACTTATCCAATAAACACAACATCTTGAACCATACTCCATACTCTGCTTCGCAAAGGACTACCAAAATGAAAATTTTCGCACTGATATTGGC
>NZ_JBQCXF010000610.1:0-1645 GCF_051956635.1 Neisseria sp. P0022.S010
GCACTTGCCTGCGTTTGGAAGGGAAAAGCCGTCGCTCTGCAATGGCAGTTTTTCGGTTCGCTCAAGCCCAATGATTTAACCGACCGGCAAACTATTTAACAACTGACAAAATAATAATAATCTGATTTAATTTACTGCACTTTTACTTATTCCACACACTAACAGCAGCATTTGCAAAAGGCCGTCTGAACGATGAATCTTCGCCTCCTAAACCGCCTCTATACTGCCCTTATCCTGTTTCTTACCCTGTTTTTGGTTTATGCCTTTGCTTCACAAGCGCGCATCCAAACCGATTTGACCGCGTTGTTGCCAAGCGAGCAGCAACCTGATGCCTTACTGATGGCCGCGGATAAAGCCGCAGAAGCGCAGCTCAATTCGCAAGTTATTTTGCTTGCAGGCAGTACCGATGCCGAAACCGCTTTTCAGACGGCCTCACAAATTGCCGACGCATGGCGCAAAAGCGGCATATTTGAACAAGTCGACAGCAGCATGACGCCGAATTTGGACAAAGTGCGGGCGGATATGCAGAAACTGAATTTGGCGGTTTTGCCGCAAGACGAAATACGCCTGCTGTTTGAGCAGCCGCAAGCCTATTTTCAAGCGCGTGCAGAAGCCGCGGCTAATCCGTTTGCCGCCCCCTCGCCTTTGTCTTTAGAACAAGACTGGCTGGGCTTTGGACGCTTTGTTGCCGACAAAGCCAATCCGCAAAGCCGTTTGCAGTGGGACATGGACAACGGTATGCTGTTTGCCGAAGACAAAGGCAAAACTTGGGTATTTTTACGCGGACGGCTCGCCGGCGGCGATCAATTTTCCGGCAACGATGCCCTCTTGCCGCTGATGGCGCAAAGCCGTCAAATTGCTTCGGAAAACGGCACGGAAACCTTAAGCGCAGGTGGCTCATTGTTCGCCGCCGTATCCAAAGCAGCCGCAGAAAAAGAAAGCCGACTGATGAGTATGGTCGGGCTTGGGCTGACCTTTGCGCTGCTGTTGTGGGTCTTCCGCAGCGGCCGAGTATTTTTACTGTCCCTGCCACTGGCAGCCGGTATGTTGACCGGATTGGCGGTTGCGTTATTAACCTTCGGCGAAGTGCATATCCTAACCATCGTCATCGGCACCAGCTTGGTAGGTATGTTGGTGGATTTCCCGTTGCACTGGCTTGCTCCGTCAGTATTCGGGCCGTCTGAAAAGACCGTTTGGCAGGCTGAATCGGCAATGAAACATGTTTTGCCGAGTTTTGCCGTCAGCCTGACGATTACCGTCTTGGGCTACGTACTGCTGTGGTTTACCCCTTTGCCTGTATTGCGCCAAACCGCGGTATTTTCAGGCTTCGCTTTATTTGGCGCGTTTGGTGCCACCGTTTTATGGCTGCCGCCGCTGTTTCGCCGCTACCGTGCCAAAACCGTGCCTTTTGCCGCATTAACCGAAAAGCTCTATTCCTTGTCAGGCCGTCTGAAAAACCGCCTGCACAAACGCGGCTGGTTAATCGTGGGCGGAATTTTGCTGACAGTCGGACTGTGGCGCAGCGACTGGCGTGACGACATCCGTCAATGGGTCAATATGCCGACCGCGATGTTGACCGAAGTACAACAAATCGGCCAGTTGAGCGGCACGGATTTTGGCGGCAAATATTTGGTGGCCGAAGCAC
>NZ_JBQCXF010000611.1:0-1642 GCF_051956635.1 Neisseria sp. P0022.S010
AAACAGCAGCCAACCCATCATGGCGCGGCTGTACGACAACACCAGCTCGGACGGATGATCGACATTCATGGAGCTTTGAATGGTGTCGCTGCCCAAGTGCAGGGAACGGATATTGCCTTCTTCGGAAATGCCGACTTCAGGCAGATGGGATTTGGCTGGGCGCAGGCGGCGGTAAGGATGGCGGGGCGGCATGGACAAAGACGGAAAGATGTAGAAGGCGTTATTTTAACAGAAACCATGATGTTTTGCGCTGGGGCGGTTTTCAGACGGCCTTTTTGCGTGTTGGATGGAAAGATAAGGTGTGTATTTAATTTTCTTTAAAATCATTGGTTTTTATAATTTCGTGAGTAACTTTGTTTTAAAATGCTTGCCAAGATGGGAACTTATCGGCATAATGCCGACTTCCTTGCCGGTATAGCTCAGTTGGTAGAGCACCTGACTTGTAATCAGGGGGTCCCGAGTTCGACTCTTGGTGCCGGCACCAGTTAAAGACTGACGGTGCTGCAAGGCATTTCAGTAAGCCGGTATAGCTCAGTTGGTAGAGCACCTGACTTGTAATCAGGGGGTCCCGAGTTCGACTCTTGGTGCCGGCACCAATTAAAAGCCCGATTGTGAAAGCAGTCGGGCTTTTTGCTTATGCTTTGATATTTTAAAAGCAGACCTTATAATACCGCGTTTCCATTTATAACAAAGGGCTGCCCACCGGGCAGAACACACAACACCATGATTACCGTAAACACTTTGCAAAAAATGAAAGCAGAGGGCGAGAAAATCGCCATGCTGACCGCTTATGAATCCAGCTTTGCCGCGCTGATGGACAATGCCGGCGTAGATGTACTGCTGGTCGGCGATTCTTTGGGCATGGCGGTGCAAGGTCGTCAGTCCACTTTGCCGGTGAGCTTGCAGGATATGTGCTACCACACTGAATGCGTGGCTCGCGGCACTCAAAATGCCATGATTGTCAGCGATTTGCCGTTTGGCGCGTATCAGCAGAGCAAAGAGCAGGCATTTGCGGCGGCGGCCGAATTGATGGCGGCCGGCGCGCATATGGTCAAACTCGAAGGCGGCGTCTGGATGGCGGAGACCACTGAATTTCTGCAAATGCGCGGTATCCCTGTTTGCGCCCACATCGGCCTGACCCCGCAATCCGTGTTTGCATTCGGCGGCTATAAAGTTCAAGGCCGCGGCGACAAGGCGGAAGCGTTGCTCAACGACGCTAAAGCGCATGATGCGGCAGGTGCGGCAATCGTATTGATGGAATGCGTTCCTGCGGAATTGGCGAAAAAAGTGACCGAGACAGTTTCTTGCCCGACCATCGGCATTGGCGCAGGCGTGGATTGCGACGGTCAGGTTTTGGTAATGCACGATATGCTCGGCATTTTCCCCGGTAAAACCGCCAAATTCGTGAAAAATTTTATGCAGGGCAAAGACAGCGTTCAAGCTGCGGTCAAAGCCTATGTGGACGAAGTCAAAGCAAAAACGTTCCCTTCTGTCGAACATACGTTTGCCGGATAAAATAAAAACCAGGCCGTCTGAAACTTATTTCAGACGGCCTTTTTGATGAATAAAAGCGTATAATCGGCGCGTGATTTCCGTTGATGAAACGGCGGAAAAGATAAAGGATTTTTCAAACCATGCAAAT
>NZ_JBQCXF010000612.1:0-1642 GCF_051956635.1 Neisseria sp. P0022.S010
GAGAAATTGAGTTTTTCGTCCATCATGGCGTGAGCTCTTTTCTTTAAAATATAAACAAAGGGTAGAATCCCGTGTTCTCCGAACGGAATTCAGGCCGTCTGAAATGACACTTTATTCTACCCTATTTCAAATCAAATTACCTGCTATCAACTTAATTAATTACGACCAACCTCATTGAAAACGGCAATTCGATTTTTTCAAACGACTTTTCAACAATATATTAATGTATTGTCTATTAGCGTTTATCTACCGGAACGTAATCGCGACGTTCTGCACCGGTATACAGTTGACGTGGGCGACCGATTTTCAGTGCTGGATCGCTAATCATTTCATGCCAATGAGAAATCCAACCTACACTGCGCGACAATGCGAAGATAACGGTAAACATTTCAGTTGGAATGCCCAATGCGGACAAGACGATACCGGAGTAGAAATCGACGTTTGGATACAGCTTGCGTTCCACAAAGAACGGATCTTTCAGTGCAATTTGTTCCAATTCCATTGCCAGCTTGAATTTAGGACTGTCTTCCAAGCCCAATTCTTTCAAGACTTCATAACAGGTTTCGCGCATGATGTTGGCTCGTGGGTCCATATTGCGGTATACGCGGTGACCGAAGCCCATCAGACGGTATTTACGTTGTTTCACACCTTCCATGTATGCGGCAACATTAGATACATCGCCGATTTCGTCCAGCATCTTCAACACAGCTTCGTTTGCACCGCCGTGTGAAGCACCCCACAGACAGGCGATACCGGCAGCGATACAGGCAAATGGATTCGCACCAGAAGAGCCGGCCAAACGTACAGTCGAAGTAGAGGCGTTTTGCTCATGATCGGCATGCAAAATAAAGATGCGGTCGAGCGCGCGAGCCAATACTGGATTAGGTTTGTATTCTTCACATGGTGTCGCAAACATCATGTGTAAGAAGTTTTCAGCATAGGAAAGGTTATTTTTTGGATAATTGAACGGCAGGCCGTTGGAATAACGGTAACACATTGCCGCAATTGTCGGGATTTTGGAGATTAAGCGATAAATCGCAATTTTGCGGTGCTCAGGATTGGCAATATCCAAGCTGTCTTGGTAGAACGCAGACAAAGCGCCAACCACGCCAACCATCATCGCCATCGGATGCGCATCGCGACGGAAACCGCGGAAGAACCAAGTCAACTGCTCATGCAGCATAGTATGGCGACCGACTGTGGCATCAAATTCTTTTTTCTGTTCAGGGGTAGGCAGTTCGCCGTAAATCAACAGGTAGCAAACTTCCAAGTAATCGGATTTTTCGGCCAGCTGCTCGATAGGATAACCACGGTAATACAACAGACCTTCATCGCCATCAATATAAGTGATTTTGGATTCGCAACTTGCAGTTGACACGAATCCGGGGTCGAAGGAAAACAGACCTGTATTTTTAGTCAAAGTACGAATATCAACCACATCATGGCCGATACTTGCTTCCAATACTGGCAGTTCCAAGGTCTCTTGATTTGGGGTGGTGAGCTTGACTGATTTAGACATTCTTAAACTCCTTTGTAAGTTGGGGCTTTCGTTGCCGCCCAAGCGGCACGGTCCTTTTTTTCAGACGGCCTCCGTATGGAAAGAGCTTGTTCGGATTGGCATCGCAAACAAGCTCTATAACAC
>NZ_JBQCXF010000613.1:0-1639 GCF_051956635.1 Neisseria sp. P0022.S010
GATTGGGCAACGTAGGTGTATTCCTTGCCGTCGTTAAACAGGACGAAAGGTTTGTGTTCGTCGCCGGTTGCTTTGTATTGCAAGAGGGTCAGCTGACGCAGGTCGCCGCTTTTCTCATCGATGACGGCTTTAACCGTGTCTGTGGTAACGGTAATAGGGGTGGCTGGAGCAAGCGCGGCTTCGGCAGCGGCTTTTGCCGGAGCGGCGGCCGTTTGCTGTTGCGTGGCTTGTTGCGCCGGATTAGGTTTGGGGCTGGGGAAGAAATGTTCCCAGCCGGCAAAGATTGCCAGCGAGATGGCAAAAAATGCCACAAGTCTTTTAAAATCCATAAGAGATTCCTGGAATTGACGGATAGGTAATCGAGATGAAAACTGCTTCAGACGGCATTATATAGAAACCGACGGGAAATTAAAGGAAATCGTGTTCTTTAAATGGTTGACAGCAGCATTATGGAACAGGGTCGTGTCCGTGTCCGCCGAAAGGGTGGCATCGTGCGATGCGTTTGATGGCCAGCCATCCGCCTTTGAATGCGCCGTATTTTTTGACGGCTTCGACTGCGTATTGTGAACAGGTCGGGGTGTATCGGCAGCGCGGCGGAATGAGGGGGCTGATGCAGTATTGGTAAAAGCGGATGAGTGCAAGGAGGAGCTTGGAAAGCAGGGTGTTCATCGGCGTTTTTTCATCAGCTGGGCAAGTTGGTTGCGGGCTTCCGGGGCGGTTTCCCGATTAAACGCCTGACGCACGCGCACAACAAAATCATGCGGCGGCAGCTGGTGTTGATTCAGCCTGAACCAGTCGCGGATGACGCGCTTTATATAATTGCGGTCATGGGCACGTTTGGCGGTCTTTTTGCTGACGACCAAACCAAGGCGCGGATGGCCGAGCGCGTTGTCTGCGGACTGGGAGACTTGCAGCAAATCGCGGCTGCGTCGGTTTTTCAACGCAAAAACGGATGAAAAATCATCCGTTTTTAATAAGCGATACTGCTTCGAGAAGCCGTAATTCAAAATTATACAGCCAGGCGTTTGCGGCCTTTGGCGCGACGGGCAGCCAATACTGCGCGACCACCTCGGGTTTTGGAGCGAACCAAGAAGCCGTGGGTGCGTTTGCGTTTGGTAACGGAAGGTTGATAAGTGCGTTTCATGATGTTTCCTAAAAATTGGTAGATAATTAAACCCTGAATTACACTCCAATTTGTTGCTTTTGTCAATCAATATAAAAACTTTTCGTCGGCTAAAGTGTGACAACGGGTTTGATGCATTGATAGAATTTGTGGATAAAATTTTGCGGCGGTTGTGGATAAAAAAGAGCGGAATGGGTATAATCGCCCAACCTTGCTTTTCTCTGTGCGCAAGGTCGTCTGAAAGCAGCGGGCGTGTCATAAAAATCTGATTTTTATTGGATTGCCTGTCTGCTCCGCCTTCTTGTATTTCCCAAATCTTCCATTTTCCGAGCTTAATCTCATGACGTTAGCTGAATTTTGGCCGCTGTGCCTTTGCCGCCTTCACGAAATGTTGCCTGCCGGGCAGTTTGCGCAATGGATTGCGCCTTTGACCGTGGGCGAAGAAAACGGCGTATGGGTGGTGTATGGTAAAAACCAATTTGCCTGCAATATGCTCAAAAGCCAGTTTGCCGCCAA
>NZ_JBQCXF010000614.1:0-1638 GCF_051956635.1 Neisseria sp. P0022.S010
GGAGCGCGGTTTATTGTGCTTGAACCGAGAAAGGCATATCGATTTTTTGCCATTGCGCGCTTTCGTAGTCCAGCGCATCGGCGATGAGGGGGTGTTGCTCCAGCCATTGGGCGTTGATGCGCAAGATAAAGCTGTGGTTGTTTTCATCGACGCGAAGCTGGGTTTGCGGCGGCAAATCAAGCGGCAGGCGCGAGCGACAGAAGAGGGCGGCCAGGCGCAGGGACAACACGGCACACCACATGATTTCGTTGTTGCCGATAATGTCCGCCATTTTCTTGAGGTCGCCGCGATGGCCGATAACCAGTTGCGCCAAAATGGTTTGCTCTTTGCGTGAGAAGCCCGGCATATCGGCGTTTTCGAGAATATAGGCGGAGTGTTTGTGATAGCCGGTATGGGCAATATCCAAACCGATTTCATGCAGACGGCCTGCGCGGCTGAGGTATTGGTTCCACAGGGCAAGCTCTTGAACGGTTACGTTTTTGGCGTGGCACAGGCTGTTCATAAAGGCTTGCGCGGTATCGGCAACGCGTTTGGCTTGGTTGAGGCTGACGTGGTAGCGTTTTTGGAACTCTGCCGTTGTCTGTTCGCGCATATCGACATTGAGGCTGCGGCCGATTAAGTCGTAGAACACACCGTCGCGGAGTGCGGCCTCGGTAACGGTCATTTTAGTCAGCGAGAGTTCTTCAAAAGCCGCCATCATCACGGCCAATCCGCCCGCAAAAACTTCGATGCGTTCGGGTTTGAGGTTTTCAAATTTGGCTTTTTTAACCGAACCGGCTTCGATAATCCTATCGGCAAGATAACGCATGCCTTGGGCGGTAATGTCGGCTTCTTGCGGCAATTCGGCCGCCAAAACGTCGCGTATGGATTTTGCCGAACCGGAGGTGCCGATGGCGAAATCCCAACCGGTACGCTTCATCATTTTGCTGATGCGCTGGATTTCGATACGCGCGGCGGAAACGGCGGCTTGGAAATCTTTGGCGGTCACTTTGTTTTGGAAGAAGCGCATGCTGTACGTTACGCAGCCCAAAGGCAGGCTTTCTGTGGTCAGCGGTTGCAAATCCGAGCCGATGACAAATTCGGTCGAGCCGCCGCCGATGTCGATAACCAGCATTTTGTCGCCTTTGGGCGGCAGGGTATGCACTACGCCGGTGTAAATCAGACGCGCTTCTTCACGGCCGGCGATGACTTCGATGGGAAAACCCAGCGCCGCTTCGGCACGGGGCAGGAATTGGGCGATGTTTTTGGCGACGCGGAAAGTGTTGGTGGCCACCACGCGCACGTTTTCGGGTTGGAATCCGCGCAGGCGTTCGCCAAATTTTGCCAAACATTCCAAGGCTTGTTCTTGAGAGGCTTCGCTCAGGTTTTTTTGTTCGTCCAAGCCGGCGGCAAAGCGAACCATTTGTTTGAACGAGTCGATGACTTTCAGCTGGCCGTTGTTGTTTTCACAAATTTGCAGGCGGAAACTGTTGGAACCCAAGTCGACGGAGGCTAAAACGTTGGCGGGAGAGGTGGTCATAAACAATACCGGTTGATTAGAAAAACCTAAATGTTACTTTAGGCGGTATCACTTGACAATAAAAGGTATACAGCTCTTTGATTCTGCTCATAGATGTATTTTATAATGCTGATTTTAAG
>NZ_JBQCXF010000615.1:0-1636 GCF_051956635.1 Neisseria sp. P0022.S010
GCCAACCATGCTTTCGGTGTAGCCTGTTATGAGAACGGGATTGGTCAAAAGTTTACCCGGGTTGCCCGTCCGCAGACCAACGGTAAGGCGGAACGGGTTATCCGCACCCTGATGGAGATGTGGCATGGGAAACAGTTGTTTGACAGTCCGGAACACCGACGAAAGGAGTTGTGCCGCTTTGTTAATTTCTATAACACTGTGAAGCCGCACCGCAGTTTGAACGGCGATACGCCGTTTGAGGTTTTGCAGGCTTATTTTTCTCAACCTGTGGTGTAAACAACGCAACGTTTTCCTACACACTCCATCCGCCAGCGCCATACTAACACAAGCATACGGCATTTTTTCAGACGGCCTTACAACTGCTTCAAAAACTCCTGAATGAACGCGATTTTATCTAGTTCAGGCATAGCGTTGAACGCTTCCTGATGCTCGTGGATATAGTCGATTAAAGGATAAAACTCTTCATCAACATGGCGTTTGTCGAGTTTTCGGCCGATATTGCCCTCATTGCTTCGTCCTAAAAACTTGGAAATCAGGTAATACGGTGATTTGAGTTTGAACAGCATTTCGCCGTTTTGGGCATCAAATACCATAAAACCTTCGTGTTCCATATTTTTCAGACGGCCTTTCAGTTCACCGAACGTGATGTTTTTCAACATTTCTGGACGGCGTACGCCGTATTGTTTGCCGATTTCGTCCAATTCCGCTTCAGTAAACTGACGGCCGGTCGCCACATCGATGCAGCCGATTAAGGTTTCGCCCAATTCTTCGCGGATGATGTGCACGTCTTTTGCGTCTGTGATTTCAAACAAAAAAGTATGGTTCGGATAAGCGCGGAACAGGGTTTCGTATTGCACGCAGTGTGCGGCGGTCATGTCTGCAAACACGCTATCAAGCGAACCGGTAGTCGAATAGATGAATACCAAGACATCAGTGAAGAACACTACCGGCTTGTTTCTGCGCTTGCGGGTAGGAAGCGGGCTAAAGAAGACAAGCTGACCATTCTGGCGGTCAGCGACGATGACCAAAACATCTACGCCTTCAATGGCACGAGCAACGAGTACATACACCATTTCCAAAAAGACTACGACGTTGCCCAACCCGACTATTTGACCTACAACTACCGCAGTACACAATACATCATCAGCGCTGCTAACAGCGTAATAAACGGCATGACAGGTCGTCTGAAAAAACTGCATCCGATTGTTATCAACCCTGAACGTCAAACACAGCCCAACGGTGGTGTATGGGCTGCAACAGACAGCGAAAGGCAGGGGCGTGTGCGCCACATCAGCCTGCCGTTCGGTAGCAACAGCAACATACAGGCACAAGCTGTTATCACCGAAATAGGTCGTCTGAAAACCTTGAGCGAAGTCGCATGGAATGAGATTGCAGTTTTATCCCATCATAATGCCAGTCTCAAACCTATGCAGGCATGGTGTGAACAAAACGGCATACCTTATTTTTTGAGTGCCGACAAAAGCAGCAAAATCAAATTGCGCCACACCCGTGAGTTTGTCCGCCTGATTGATGGTGTGGAAAAACAAACCGAAGGCTTTACATCACAAGCTTTTGCAGAACTTATTAGTGAACAAGTGAAAAAAAGTGGTGGCAGTTGGTGCGTTTGGTTTAGGCA
>NZ_JBQCXF010000616.1:0-1632 GCF_051956635.1 Neisseria sp. P0022.S010
GACAGGCGTTATTCGGGACGCATTTGCGGGAACAAAATCACATCGCGGATGGTTTGTGAATCGGTCAGCAACATGACCAAGCGGTCGATGCCGATGCCGCAGCCGCCGGTCGGCGGCAGACCGAATTCCATGGCGCGGATGTAGTCGGCATCGTAGTGCATGGCTTCGTCGTCGCCGGCATCTTTTTGTGCCACTTGCGCCTTGAAGCGTTCAGCTTGGTCTTCTGGATCGTTCAACTCGGAGTAGCCGTTTGCCAGTTCTCGGCCGACAACGAAAAGCTCGAAGCGCTCGGTCAAGCCCGGTTTGCTGTCGGATGCGCGTGCCAATGGCGATACTTCGACAGGGTAGTCGATAATGAAAGTTGGGTTCCACAGTTTGCCCTCGGCGCAACCTTCAAACAGGGCAAGTTGCAGGCTGCCGATACCCGGAGATGGAGGCAGGCTTTCGCCGTGTTTGACGATTTCTTTTTTCAGCCATTCTTCATCGTTCAACTGCTCATCGGTGTAGTGCGGATTGTATTTTTTGATGGCGCCGAGAATGGTCAGGCGTTCAAACGGGCTTTCCAAATCGACTTCTTTGCCGTTGTAGCTGATTTTCGCCGTGCCGTTTACTGCACGGGAAGCGTTGCGGATGATATCTTCCGCCATTTGCATCATGCGTTCGTAGTCGGAGAAGGCTTCGTAGAATTCGATCATGGTGAATTCAGGGTTGTGGCGTACGGACATGCCCTCGTTGCGGAAGCTGCGGTTGATTTCAAACACGCGTTCCAAACCGCCGACAACCAAGCGTTTCAGATACAGCTCGGGCGCAATGCGCAGGTAGAGCGGGATATCCAAGGCATTGTGGTGGGTAACGAATGGTTTTGCTGTTGCACCGCCCGGAATCGGGTGCATCATTGGGGTTTCAACTTCGAGATAATGCTCGTTAACCATGAAATTACGCACGGATTGGATGATTTGGCTGCGTTTGATGAAGGTATTACGCGACTCTTCGTTGGCAATCAAATCGACGTAGCGTTGACGGTATTTGGTTTCCTGATCGCTCAAACCTTTGTGTTTGTCCGGCAGAGGGCGCAGGGATTTGGACAGCAGGCGGATGTTGGACACGCGCACGGTCAATTCGCCGTGGTTGGTTTTGAACAAAGTACCTTCCGTGCCGACGATGTCGCCCAAGTCCCAGTGGTTGAAGTCGTCCAAAACTTCTTGGCTCACGCCTTTGTTGTTCAAATAAAGCTGGATTTGACCGGTAACGTCTTGAATGGTGGCGAAGCTGGCTTTGCCCATTTGACGTTTGAGCATCATACGGCCGGCAACTTTGACGGGAATGCCTTGCGGGTCGAGTTCTTCTTTGCTGATTTCACCGTATTGGGTGTGCAGGTCGGCGGCAAAGCTGTCGCGTTTGAAATCGTTAGGGTAGGCGTTGCGTTCTTTGCGGATGTTGTGCAGTTTCTCGCGGCGCAGGGCGATGATTTGGTTTTCGTCCAACTGCGGCTCGATTTGCGGATTGTTTTGTTCGCTCATGGTGTTTTCCTGAAAAATGAGTCAGGCTGCCGGAGTTTTCAGACGGCCTGAATAAAGTGAAAAATTGGCTCTATTTTACGCGATGTCGGTGTTTTTTTCTATAAAGGCAGAA
>NZ_JBQCXF010000617.1:0-1630 GCF_051956635.1 Neisseria sp. P0022.S010
TTCTATGGCTCAAGAAGGCGGCATCGGCATTATCCATAAAAACATGACGCCGGAGTTGCAAGCGCGTGCCGTTTCCAAAGTGAAGCGCCATGAGAGCGGCGTGGTGAAAGATCCCGTTACCGTTGCGCCGACCGCATTGATCCGCGAAGTTTTAGAAATGCGCGCACAACGCAAACGCAAAATGTCCGGTCTGCCTGTTGTTGAAAACGGCAAAGTGGTCGGTATCGTGACCAACCGCGACCTGCGTTTTGAAAACCGTGTCGATCTGCCGGTTTCTGCCATCATGACCCCCCGCGACCGTTTGGTTACCGTTCCTGAAGGTACCAGCATCGACGAAGCCCGCGAAATCATGCATGCGCACAAAGTTGAGCGCGTTTTGGTATTGAACGACCAAGATGAACTCAAAGGTCTGATTACAGTTAAAGATATTCTGAAAACAACCGAATTCCCTAATGCCAACAAAGATGCCGAAGGCCGCCTGCGCGTCGGTGCCGCGGTAGGTACCGGCGGCGATACCGAAGAGCGCGTCAAAGCATTGGTGGAAGCAGGCGTGGACGTGATTGTGGTCGATACTGCCCACGGCCATAGCCAAGGCGTTATCGATCGTGTGCGTTGGGTAAAAGAAACTTATCCGCACATCCAAGTCATCGGCGGCAACATCGCGACTGCCAAAGCCGCTTTGGATTTGGTGGCTGCAGGTGCGGATGCCGTTAAAGTCGGTATCGGCCCGGGCTCGATTTGTACGACCCGTATCGTGGCCGGCGTGGGCGTGCCTCAACTGACTGCGATTCACAATGTTTCCGAAGCCCTGAAAGGTACCGGCGTTCCCCTGATTGCCGACGGCGGTATCCGCTTCTCCGGCGATATTGCCAAAGCTCTGGCAGCAGGTGCATATAGCGTCATGCTTGGCGGTATGTTTGCCGGTACGGAAGAAGCACCGGGCGAAATCGAACTCTACCAAGGCCGCTCTTACAAGTCTTACCGCGGCATGGGTTCGTTGGGTGCGATGAGCCAAGGTTCAGCCGACCGCTACTTCCAAGACAAAACCGACAGCACAGACAAATATGTTCCTGAAGGCATCGAAGGCCGCGTTCCTTACAAAGGCCCGATTGTGAACATCATCCACCAGCTGACCGGCGGTCTGCGCTCCAGCATGGGTTACTTGGGTTGTGCCAATATTGCTGAAATGCACGAGAAAGCAGAATTTGTGGAAATCACTTCTGCCGGTATGAGCGAATCTCACGTTCACGACGTACAAATCACTAAAGAAGCGCCTAACTACCATCGTTAAACCAGTACAAAAAGGTCGTCTGAAAATATTTCAGACGGCCTTTCTGTTTTTATAAGGTTTTAAAAATGAAGCAAATATTGCTTACCGCCGTTTGGCCTGGTGTTTCAGGTTGGGTATTTGCAGAACTTGCCGGATAAATTGGGAAGACAAACGCTTCACGCGCTGAAATGACATGTATCAACCAGTACGTTTTGAACTGAGCGATTAAACCGAGTTTCAGACGGCCTTTTAAAAATCGTATTACAATAAGCCAAAATTAAAAACACATTCCATTATGTCCAAAAAAATCCTGATTATTACCCCAAGCTGGATTGGCGACTGCGTCATGACCCAACCGCT